>JBAQWL010000241.1:0-12399 GCA_049298895.1 Gallionella sp. | reverse complement strand
GTATTGAAAGAAGCGTATCTCGATCCGCTTAATATGACGATTACCGAGTTCGCCCGGCGTATCGGTATCACGCGCAAGTGCGCCAGTGAATTCATCAATAAGCACTCGGGCATGAGCATTGATTTGGCGTACCGCCTGGCTCAATCCACGGGTACCACAGCGGAAACCTGGCTGATGATGCAAGTTCAGTATGATCTGTGGGTGGCCAGGAAAGAAAAGCTGCCCGAGCAGATTCATGTTGAGCCACTGTCCATGCAGGCTTGAGCATTCAATTTTGCCGTATAGACCGCAAATCTTAATCAATATAATCAAAGAATCAATAGAGAATCAATAGGGTCAGACTCGATTGATTTTGATTTAACAAACCGTTATAGTGCGTTTCCCATGCAAACGAAGGCCGGCAATGGCGCGCTTACCCAGATTTATCATACCCGGCCAACCGCAACACGTCATTCTGCGCGGCAACAATCGTACCGACATTTTCTGCGCCGACGCCGATTACCAGTTTTATCTAGAAAAGCTCCAGCTGGCATGCGTCACCCACGGCTGCGATGTTCACGCTTATGTGCTGATGACCAATCACGTCCATTTGCTGATCACCCCGCATCAAGAACAAAGCCTCTCCAAAGCCATGCAAATGTTGGGACGTTACTATGTGCAGTATTACAACTACTGCTACCAGCGTACCGGAACATTATGGGAAGGGCGCTATAAAGCTACCCTAATAGATAGCGAATCTTATTTGTTGACCTGCATGCGCTACATCGAATTGAATCCGGTGCGGGCAGACATGGTGGCGCACCCGTCCGAGTATCCCTGGTCAAGCTATCGATACAACGCACAGGGCCAGCCAAATGATATTATTACCCCGCAACTTGAATACCGGCGTTTGGGTAACACGGTCGAAGAACGACAGGCGGCATACCGCCAATTATTCAAGCATCGCATACCAGAAGATAGCATCACCGAAATAAGGAATGCGACCAACAAAGCCTGGGTATTGGGAAATGACCGGTTTAAGCAAAGCATACAAAGGAAATTGGAGAGACGGGTTGAACCGAAGGCTAAGGGTGGAGATAGAAAATCCGAAAAGTTCAGGATCAATCGAGTCTGACCCCATTGATTCCGGGGACTGAGCTATCCTGCCTGAGTATTCACGATGAGCTGATCCCTTAACAGAGTTGTTGTAACCCCCATATCGGTATACTCATTAACAGTAGCTGTTGCCACACCCATATTGGTATACTCATTCGAGAAAATTTCCTGGGAAGGAAGCTGGAGAATAAGATGAACTCCGCTTGTATCATCCGCTTTGAACATTTGCGCATGGGCGATGTGCCGCGAGTAGGCGGCAAGAATGCCTCGCTGGGCGAGATGATCAGCCAGCTCGCAGAACTCGGCGTGCGTGTGCCGGGCGGCTTTGCCACCACGGCGCAGGCATATCGCGATTTCCTCGCGCAAAATGGTCTGGATAGACGCATACAGGACATTCTGTCCGCACTGGATGTGACGGATTTGGCACGGCTTGCGAAAACGGGTGCGCAGATACGCGAATGGATACTGGCGCAACCGTTGCAACCTGAATTCGAAAAACAGATACGCAAGACTTATCAGGAAATGCAGGGGGAGACCGGCAGCACGTTTTGCGAGCCGCCGCTACGCGGCTTGCCTGCCTACCCCTTTTCAGTGGCGGTACGCTCTTCCGCGACTGCTGAGGACCTGCCGGATGCCTCGTTTGCCGGACAACAGGAGACGTATCTCAACGTCACGGGTGCGGACGCCGTCATCATGGCGATCCGCCAGGTGTTCGCCTCGCTGTACACTGATCGCGCCATTGTCTATCGCGTGCACCACGGCTTTGTGCATCATAAAGTAGCGCTGTCTGCCGGCATACAGCGCATGGTGCGCAGCGATCTGGGCGCAAGCGGTGTGATGTTCACGTTGGATACCGAATCCGGTTTCGACCAAGTGGTACTCATCAATGCCGCCTACGGTTTGGGCGAAACCGTGGTGCAGGGCGTGGTGAATCCCGATGAGTTTTATGTGTTCAAGCCGTCGTTGAGAGAGGGCAAGCGCGCCATCATTCGCCGCAATCTTGGTGCCAAAGCGATGAAAATGATCTTCGCCGATGGCCTCAAGAGTGAAAGCCCGGTGCAGACCGTAGCGGTGCCGCTCGCTGAGCGGCAACGATTCTCCATCAGCGATGCCGAGGTGGAAGAGCTGGCCAGCTATGCGCTCACCATTGAGCTACATTATGGGCGCCAGATGGACATCGAGTGGGGCCGCGATGGTGTAGACGGCAAGCTGTACATCCTGCAAGCACGGCCGGAAACCGTGCAGTCGAAAAGCAATCTGAAAACCTTGCAACGCTACACGCTCAAGCCGGTGCCGGGACAAGAGGGTCACGTACAAACCGCGCAGGTGTTGGTGAGCGGGCGTGCCATCGGCCAGCGCATCGGCAGCGGAAAGGTCTGTTTGGTTGCGGGTGCCAGTGAGATGAGCAAGGTGCAGCCGGGCGATGTGATCGTTACGGATATGACCGACCCGGATTGGGAGCCGGTGATGAAACGCGCCTCGGCGATTGTGACCAACCGCGGTGGGCGCACCTGCCATGCGGCCATCGTGGCGCGCGAACTGGGCATTCCGGCGGTGGTCGGTTGCGGCAATGCGACACAGACATTGCAGCATGGAAATGAAGTCACCGTGTCATGCGCTGATGGCGATGTCGGCAAGGTGTATCTAGGATTGCTGGAAGTCGAGATCACCGAACTGGCACTCGATAATCTGCCCACACCACCACTGAAGATCTCGCTGAATGTCGCGAACCCTGAGCTGGCCTTTGAGTTCAACCGCCTGCCTAATTATGGCATCGGCCTGGCGCGACTGGAATTTATCATCGCACGCATGATCGGCATCCATCCGCGCACGGTGCTGGATTATCCAATGCTGTCCGCCGAACTTAAGGCGCAAGTAGAAGCAAAGTGCGCTGGCTACGCCGACCCAGAAAGTTTTTATGTAGACAAGATGGCGGAAGGCATCGCCACGCTGGCGGCGGCATTTTTTCCCAAGCCAGTGATTGTGCGCTTCTCCGATTTCAAGTCCAACGAATACTTCAGCCTGCTCGGCGGCAGCCAATACGAGCCTGCCGAAGAAAATCCGATGATCGGTTTTCGCGGCGCATCGCGCTTTGTTGCGCAGAGTTTCAAGCCGTGTTTCGCGCTGGAATGCCGTGCCATACGCAAGGTTCGCGACGAAATGGGTTTAACCAATGTCGAGGCCATGATCCCGTTCGTGCGCACCGTGGCGGAGATGCAGGCCGTGATCGAGACACTCGCCGAGAACGGTTTGCAGCGTGGCAAAAACGGTCTGCGCGTGATTATGATGTGCGAAATACCTTCCAACGTGCTGCTTGCCGACCAGTTTCTCGAACTGGTCGATGGCTATTCGATCGGCTCGAACGACTTGACCCAGCTCACCCTCGGTGTGGACCGGGATTCCGGTGTGTTGGCCGGTTCCTTCGATGAACGCGATCCCGCGGTGAAGCAACTCATCAGCTTGGCGATCCAGGCCTGTCGCAAACACGACAAATACATCGGCATCTGCGGCCAAGGCCCGTCTGACCACCCCGATTTTGCGCGCTGGCTGATGGAGCAGGGGATAGAGGCAATCTCGCTGAACCCGGATACGGTGGTGCAGACGTGGTTGTATCTGAGCAAGGCCGATAGCAACTAACTCTCCCATAAGCGTTAAACTCCTTGACCTGCAAGCCTATTTCGCTATAATGCGCGCCCCTGTGTTTCCGATTCGCATTAGAAACGATATCTGCGTTGGCTTCGTCTTCGGCTCCTAGCCGCACTATATGTGCTGTCTTCGTCGCCTTATCCTCGCCGCCTTGCTCTCCTTTCAAATGCCAATCGGAATAAGACTGATGTTCAGTCCACATACCTTGCTCCACCGCACCGCAAGCGGGGGGCTTAACCATAAGGAGATGTAATGCGACACTACGAAATCGTATTTATTGTGCATCCCGATCAAAGCGAGCAAGTGCCAGCGATGATCGAGCGCTACCGCACACTGGTCACTTCCAAGGGTGGTTATATCCATCGCCTTGAAGACTGGGGCCGCCGCCAGTTGGCTTACCCTATCCAAAAGATTCACAAGGCACATTACGTGCTGATGAATATCCAATGCAACCAGGAAACGCTCGACGAACTGGAGCACGCGTTCCGCTTCAATGACGCGGTATTGCGCCACCTGACCGTCAAGACCAAAGCTGCTGTCATTGAGCCGTCTGCCATGATGAAGGAAGAAAAATCCCGCGCTATGCCGACTGAAGGTCCTCCAGCTGCAGTAGTCACACCGCAGGCTGAAGAAAGCGTGGAAACGGCTGTTTGATTATCGCCGTATTAGCGGCGAATCGATCAACCGGTTTTTGCATATCAACGACATACTTGGATTAAGGAAATATCATGGCTCGCCCATCAGACAAAAAGAAAGATGACAAGAATAAGCGTTCTTCCCGCAATAATCTGTTCAAGCGCCGCAAGTTCTGCCGCTTCACAGTCGAGAAAATCGCCGAAGTGGATTACAAGGATGTGAACATTCTCAAGGAATTCATCTCCGAAAACGGCAAGCTGATCCCGGCGCGCATCACCGGCACCAGAACACGTTATCAGCGCCAACTCAGCACCGCCGTAAAACGCGCGCGCTTCCTGGCGCTGATGCCTTACACTGATTTGCACTAAGGGGTCGGTCATGCAAATAATATTAATGGAAAAAGTAACCAACGTCGGTCAATTGGGTGAAGTAGTCAAGGTCAAGAACGGCTTTGCACGCAACTTTTTAATTCCGCAAGGCAAGGCCAGGCGCGCGACAGCCGCTAATATGGCTGAATTTGAGGTTCGCCGTGCTGAAATTGAGGCGGCTGACAAGATTAAGCTGGCCGAAGCGCAAGCTCGCGGCGAAAAACTGGCCGGACTGACCGTGCAGATCGTGCAAAAGGCCGGTGTAGACGGCAAACTGTTTGGCTCTGTCACCAATGCCGACATCGTCGCTGCGCTGGCAACACAGGGATTTGACGTTGAAAAATCTCAGGTGCGTATGCCTGAAGGTCACCTCAAGCAGATCGGCGATCATCACCTCAGCATTGCGCTGCACACCGATGTGTTGGTTGATGTTACCGTTTCGGTGCTTGGCGAACACTGATTTATTGCTGTAGTGGCGCAGCGCAAAAAGGACTGGCAACAGTCCTTTTTTGTTTTTGGTTTTAATCTGGCAGCGAGGTAAAATGTCCATCGCTCAACGGTAAATACCCGGCTCAAACAAATGCAAAATTTTTCCAGTACTGACGCACAACTCGACCAGATCAAACTTCCGCCCCATTCGGTAGAAGCCGAGCAATCGGTATTAGGTGGTTTACTGCTCGACACTAGCGCATTGGACCGTGTAGCTGACCTGATGAGCGCCGACGACTTTTATCGTCATGAGCATCGTTTGATCTTCCGTCAGATCGTGCGGCTGAGCGAAATGGCCAAGCCGGTAGATGTAATCACGGTCGCCGAGGCACTGGAGATTGCCGGTGATCTGGAAAAGGTAGGCGGTCTGCCTTATCTGGGCAGCCTTGCGCAAAATGTGCCGTCCGCTGCCAACATCCGCCGTTATGGCGAAATCGTGCGCGAGCGTTCAATCATGCGCAAGTTGGCTGAAGTCGGCACCGATATCGCCAGCAGTGCCTACAATCCGACCGGGCGCGATGCCGCGCAATTGCTCGACGAGGCAGAAAGCAAAGTGTTCGAGATCGCCGAGGCAGGGTCGCGCGGCAAGCAGGGTTTCGTGCCCATGCCGCCCCTACTGACGCAGGTAGTAGAGCGTATCGAGACGCTTTATGCGCGAGACAACCCTAGTGATGTTACCGGTACCGCAACCGGATTTACCGATCTGGATCGCATGACATCAGGCCTGCAGCCTGGTGATTTGATCATCGTGGCGGGCCGCCCGAGCATGGGCAAAACTGCCTTCTCCATCAACATCGCCGAAAACGTGGCACTGGACATCAAACTACCCGTAGCGATTTTCAGCATGGAAATGGGCGCTTCGCAATTGGCAATGCGCATGCTCGGCTCGGTGGGAAAACTCAATCAACATGATTTGCGCACTGGGCGTTTGCAGGATGACGATTGGGGGCGCTTGACCCACGCGCTCGGCAAACTCAACGATGCGCCTATCTACATTGATGAAAGTGCCGCACTGTCGTCCCTGGACCTGCGTGCGCGGTCGCGCCGTCTACATCGCCAAAACAAGGGGTTGGGACTCATCGTGGTGGATTATTTGCAACTGATGAGTTCGAACGTAGGTAAAGCCAGCGAAAATCGCGCCACAGAAATCTCGGAAATCTCCCGCTCCTTAAAGGCATTGGCTAAGGAGCTGCACGTGCCGGTGATCGCGATATCGCAGTTGAATCGTAGTCTGGAGCAGCGCCCCAACAAACGCCCAGTGATGTCGGATTTGCGTGAATCCGGCGCTATCGAACAGGATGCCGACTTGATACTGTTTATCTACCGTGACGAAGTTTACAACAGCGACTCGCAAGATAAAGGCAAAGCCGAAATCATCATCGGCAAACAGCGTAACGGCCCGATCGGAAAAGTCGAGCTGGCGTTCCGCGGCGAATACACGCGCTTCGATAATCTGGCTTCTGGCAGTTATTAATGTACATCGAGGAGACGTTTCATGACAATTGCTGACTGGATAATGATTGCTGCCGTCCTTGCCGGTCCGATCATTGCGGTCCAACTCACGCGTTTTCTCGACGAGAGACGCGAGATTCGCGAGAGGAAGTTGGGCATCTTTAAAACTCTTATGGCAACGCGCGCATATAACGTTTCATGGGCACACGTCGAGGCACTGAATCGAATCGACCTAGAGTTCGAGAGGGAAAACCAGAAGGAACGTGCCGTGCTTGATGCTTGGAAGGAATATCTAGACCTTCTCGGAAACACGCAACTGTCTACTGAACAATGGACAACGAAACGCGTGGATCTGCTAGTTGAGCTTCTCCACAAGATGGCCTTGGTGCTGAACTATGATTTCGACAAGACCCACATAAAAAATTCTTCATACGCCCCGAAGGTCCACGGAGATATAGAATCACAACAGGAGGCCCTGCGTAGAATGACTATTGAGCTTTTGGAAGGAAAGCGGTCTCTTCCTGTTACCGCGCAAAATACAGCTCAACAAGGTTGAACGTTAGCCAGCACAGATAATCAGCGTAAGGCGCAAGAGTCAACGGGCATTGCGCCACATGTATTTCGTGCCTTTGCGAGCTTTCGCCTTGCGGCGAAATGCCTGCTTACCCCATTTCGTGGATCAATCGCCGTTTTAATCTAACGTAACCATGGCACGCCGCAACCACTACCACGTCTATGTGATCGAACTGTCGAAAGACGTTCTCTACAAAGGGCGATTCAAGAAAGCCAACCCCGATTACGTCACCGGCAAGCCGTGCGTTTACGTCGGCATGACGGGGTTGGATCCCGACGTGCGCTTTGACAAACACAAGGCAGGTATCCAGTCCAATCGCTACGTGCAGGAATTCGGATTGCGATTATTGCCTGAGCTCTACGAAGTCTATAACCCGATGCCCTATGACGGCGCACGCGACATGGAAGTGGAGTTGGCGATTGGTCTGCGTGAAGCAGGGTATGGAGTTTGGCAGGCGTGATTTTTGTTTGAAGCGGGCGGGCCTTTAAGATACAATGCGCGCTCTTCAAAACAGGCGCGTAGCTCAGCTGGTTAGAGCACTTGGTCGACATCCAAGGGGTCGTTGGTTCGAGTCCAATCGTGCCTACCAATAAATTGTCCAGAGCAGTCCAGGAAAGTCCATCAAGCCCGCATGAATACAAGCATTGCGGGCTTTTTGTTGTCCTAAGCTCGACTATCTGTCTGCTGGTATTTGAGGAATTATCATTCCCTCAACGAAATGTCATTTGACACTCTGTTTTAATTTGCACGAATTGTTCGTATCTCCATGCGAATTTTATCCAAGGCTCTAAATGGTTTAGAGTCCAGAAAGATAGTCTGCCACCGCTTCAATCTCTTTGATAGTCATCTTGTCGGCGATATCGTGCATCATGCCGGCTGGGTCGTTATGCCGAGCACCTTTTTTTAATTCGGTCAGCTGTTTTACCAGATAGTCCTTGTGCTGACCCCCGATCACCGGGAACAGCGCGTTATTAGGCGATTTACCCTTGCCGTTTTCACCGTGGCAGTTGACACAACCATATACGCCGCTGACGACATTACCTTCGAGGAATAATTTTTTTCCGGCTTCGCTATTGCCACCCGGGCCTTTCATTTGCTTCTGGCTGGCAAAATAGGCGGTAATATCGAGCAGATCCTGACGTTCGGTTATAGTGGCTGCCATGTTGTTCATGGTGGCATCGTCACGGTCTCCGGTCTGGAACGCACGGATTTGTTTCTGCAGGTAGTCGGCATACTGTCCCGCGAGCTTGGGAAAATTGGGTGCTTCGCTGTTGCCGTCTTCGCCGTGGCATCCTTGGCACATTGCAGATTTATCCTTGCCAGCGGCAGGATCACCTTTCCCGATACGCTGCTGAATATCTTTCGGGTCATCGTTAGCATGAACGATGGTCGACGAAAATAGAAATAGGGATAAAACGGCGACAATGATCTTCTGGGGGTGTGTCATGTATCCTCGCTTACAGTCTGTGGTTGTTGGTTACAGTGTGATTGTTTCCGATAAATGTTACTGCGTCAATGGCGTCATCTTTGCCTGATTGGCACGACTGGAGAGCCACCGAAAATCGTTGTCATGCTTAGCAAGTTGACTTCAATTATAAGTAACCGGGTGTGGAAAATGTTAAGCGATCAGCCACGAAGCAATATTTTATTGCAGCCCAAGGCAATTTCATACCTTAACCTGAAGCTTATAACCCAGAGAAATATTCCGCCACTGCGTCCATTTCAGCATCAGTCATGCGGTTGGTCACATCGCCCATAGTTCCAGACATGTCGGTGTCGCGTACGGCTGTCTTAAAGTCGTTCAGTTGCTTCAGCAAATAATCTTTGTGCTGGCCACCAATCACCGGGAATATCGAGTTGTAGGCTGGTTTGCCCTTGCCATCTTCACCATGGCAGTTGATGCAGCCGTAGCTAAGGGCTAGTTTTTGCCCCGCTTCGTGTATCGCAGCCGTGCCTGACATTGAATTCTGGCTGGCGAAATAGGCTGCAATATCGTTCATATCTTTCGGGTTGGTTACCGTTGCCGCCATCTCTGTCATGGTGGGATCCGAGCGAGAGCCGGCTTGAAAGTTTTTGATCTGCCTAACAAGGTATTCGGCATATTGACCGGTGAGTTTGGGGAAATTTGGCACCATGCTGTTGCCATCTTCACCGTGGCACCCTTGGCACAGGACTGATCTATCCTTGCCCGCAACCGGGTCGCCACCACCAATACGCCGTTTGACTTCATCCGGGTTGTCACCAGCATAAGCCGAGGTCAACGAAAGCAAAACCACGAAAAGAGAGACACTGATATTGAAATTGGTTCGGAGCATAACCTTACCTCGCCGTGTATGTTGTGTTTACGTGGCCTCAATTGTTTATCAAGGATACCACTGCGTCAATAGATTCTTTTTTAATGTAATTGTTGCTGCCATTAGTTACGATCAGGTTATGGAAATAGGTAGACTGTCCGGAGTGATCCAAAGTTCAACACCCATCGTAAGCTGTACGCTGATGTAGGGTGAGCTAATTTGCAGGCGTCATTGATAACGTAGTGCTTCTATCGGATCCAGCCGTGCGGCTTTGCGCGCAGGGTAAAAGCCGAAAAAAATGCCTACCATGGCCGCAACGCTGAATGCTACGACGACTGAGCTACCCGAGATGATGACCATCGTGCCGGTCAGCGACTCGACTAATAGTGCCCCGACTATGCCCAACAGCAGACCGATGAAACATCCGACCACCGAGATGATGATCGCTTCCAGCAGGAATTGCATCAGAATGTCTTTTTCACGTGCACCGACCGCCATGCGTATGCCGATCTCGCGGGTGCGCTCGGTGACCGAGACCAGCATGATGTTCATGATGCCGATGCCGCCCACCAGCAGCGAAACCGAGGCGATTGCCCCGAGCAGCAGCGACATCACGCGCGTGCTTTCTGCGGCGGAATCGGCTACGGCGGTGAGGTTGCGCAGGAAGAAATCGTTATCCATACCTTCGCGTATCCGGTGCCGCTGGCGCAGCAGTTCGGTCATGGATTTTTCCACTGTGGGCATCATTTCCTGGGTAGTGGTCTGCACCATGACCATGCGCACCGAACCCGGAAACTGGGAGCCGAACACCTGGCGCTGCGCAGTGGTGAGCGGGATGATGATGGTGTCATCCTGATCACGTCCATCCATGCCTTGACCCTTGGCCGCCAATGTACCGAGGACGACGAACGGGCTTTGCCGGATGCGGAAGGTCTTGCCGACCGGGTCTTCATCGCCGAACAGATTTTGCGCGGCGGTATTGCCGATCAGCGCGACGCGCGTGGCCGAGCGCACATCCGAGTCGGTGAAGGCCGCACCCGAAGTCACCGTCCAGGATCGCGCATCCAAATAGCCCGGTGTGGTGCCGATGACGGAGGTGTTCCAGTTGTTCGGCCCGTACACGACTTGCGCGCTGCCGGGATGTATCGGCGCGGCGGCATTCACGCCGGGCAGTTCGGCGATGGCATCCGCATCGCTGACCGTCAAGGTGAGGTTGCCGCCGCCACCGGAACGAACACCGCCCGTCGAAGTGCTGCCGGAAAGCAGAATGAACAGGTTGCTGCCCATCGCAGCTATGGTTTGCTTGATCGCATATTGCGCGCCTTGGCCGATAGCCATCATCAGCACTACCGCACCGACACCGATCACCATGCCGAGCATGGTCAGCATCGTGCGCAGACGGTTGGCGCCCATCGCACGCCAGGCTTCACCGAGCATTGCGAAAAATCCAGATTTCATCCCAACTGCTGCGTTGCGGAAAAAATTTCTTGCTTACATATAACCCATATGCGGCGCTGCGGAATTTTTTCCGCGCCTTGCATTTGGGCGAACTCTGAATTTTTAGATGTTCCCATCATGCGGTTGCCTCCTGTGTAAGTTCGTCGCTGATGACGCGCCCGTCAAAGAAGCGCACTTTGCGTTTGGCGTGGCGGGCGATATCTTCTTCGTGGGTCACCAGCACGATGGTGATGCCTTCGCGGTTCAGTTCCTCAAACAAGGTCATGATCTCTTCGCTGGTATGGCTGTCGAGGTTGCCGGTAGGTTCGTCCGCAAGGATCAGGCGCGGGCGGTTGACCAAGGCGCGGGCGATCGCCACGCGCTGCTGCTGGCCGCCGGAAATCTTGTTGGGCATTGCGGCCGCGTAACTGCCCAAACCGACCTTGGCGAGTTGTTCATGCGCGCGTTGCTGGCGTTCCTCGTGTTCCAGCCCGCAATAGATCAGCGGCAGTGCCACATTGTCCAGCAACGACATGCGCGGCAGGAGATTGAAACCCTGGAACACAAAGCCGATGGTGCGATTGCGCAGCAAGGCCAGCTCGTCCTTGTTCAACTCAGCGACGCTGCGCCCATCCAGAAAATAGCGGCCGGCACTGGCCTTGTCGAGACAGCCGAGAATATTCATGAAGGTGGATTTTCCCGAACCGGACGGCCCCATGATGGAGACAAATTCACCGGCAGCGATGCCAAGGTTTACTGCTTTAAGTGCGGGAAACAAACCGGCAGATGTCTGGTAGGACTTGTGCAGGTCTTCGATACGTATGACGGAGTCGTTCATCAGAACAATCGCATACGCATTGGAGAAGTGCTGTCAGTTTTGGAGTTGCCTGTATCATTAACTTCACCGACTACTATTTGATCGCCTGCCTTGAGTTCTCCGTCGACAATTTCGGTATTACGGTTGTCGGTGATGCCGAGTGACACGCTGACCGGTTTCAGCTCGTCTTTATCCAGCACATATACCTTCCCGGAAAGGGCGTCGCGCTTCGGTTTTGCCGCTTCGCTATTGGCAGCTCCGCCGCGCTTCTGGTCGATACCAGTGCCGGCGGGTTTGAAGCGCAACGCGGCATTCGGAACCAGCAGCACATCCTTGCGCTCGGCCACCGCGATGCTCACATAGGCCGTCATGCCGGGTAACAATATTTGCTCGGGATTGTCCACATTGATCACCACATCGTAGGTCACTACGTTTGAAACAGTGGTGGGATTCAGGCGTATCAGTTTGACCACGCCTTTAAAGCTGCGATTCGGAAAAGCATCCACGGTAAAGCGTACTGTCTGGCCTATTTGGATGTTGCCGATGTCGGCTTCGGCGAAATTAGCATCGATCTGCATCCTGGATAGATCC
>JBAQWL010000240.1:0-4751 GCA_049298895.1 Gallionella sp. | reverse complement strand
ACCGCCATCGCATCTAATACAAATGTAAAGGAACAGACCACATGACAACCAATATAGATCCGGTGTGCGGCATGACTGTATCGCCCGATACCAAGTTACGATTGGTACATGGAAGCAAGACCTATTTGTTTTGCAGCTCTAAGTGTCTGGCCAAGTTTCAGGCGACTCCTGAAAAATATCTCAACCCGCAACCCGCACGATCTGCGCCCGCCCAGAGCGGCACAATGTACATCTGCCCGATGGACCCGGAAGTACGCCAACCTGGGCCGGGCAGTTGCCCGAAGTGCGGTATGGCGCTGGAGCCTGAAACTCTGGTTGCGGCGGCGATTGAATACGTCTGCCCTATGCATCCCGAAATCGTGCGCAGTGAACCGGGCGATTGCCCGATCTGCGGCATGGCGCTTGAGCCGCGTGACGCGCCGATGGAAGACAACACCGAGTTGAACGACATGACGCGACGCTTCTGGATCAGCACGGTTTTGGCTGTGCCAGTTTTCGTGATCGCGATGGTCACCGATCTGCTGCCGCAACTCATGCCAAAATCACTTTCGATGACGACACTGCAATGGATCGAATTCGCGCTGGCGACACCGGTCGTTCTGTGGGGCGGCTGGCCGGTGTTCCAGCGCGGCTGGGCGTCGGTGGTCAATCGCCATCTCAACATGTTCACCCTGATCGCGCTCGGTGTCGGCGTGGCGTGGACATATAGCATGGTGGCGATGCTGCTGCCCGGAATATTTCCGCCCCCTATGCAAACTATGAACGGGCGCAGCATGATGGGGACAGTGCCGGTGTATTTTGAGGCGGCGGCGGTGATTATGGCGCTGGTGTTGCTCGGGCAGGTGATGGAATTGCGCGCGCGCAGTCAGACTAGTGAGGCGATCAAATTGTTGCTCGGTCTTGCGCCGAAGACTGCGCGCATCGTGCGCTCCCCTCTCCCGCAAGCGGGCGAGGGGGCGATCGAATCGCTACGCGAATTTCTCCTTAACGGCAACGAGGAAGACATCCCGCTGGCGCAGGTGCAACCGGGCGATGTGCTGCGGGTGCGTCCCGGTGAAAAGGTACCTGTGGATGGCGTTGTGCTTGAAGGAACCAGCGCACTGGATGAATCCATGGTCACCGGCGAATCTATCCCGGTGGAAAAGACCAAGGACGCGCGGCTGATCGGCGCCACGGTGAACGGCACCGGCAGTCTGCTGATGCGCGCCGAGCGCGTCGGCGCCGACACGCTGCTCGCGCAGATCGTACACATGGTGAGCGAGGCGCAGCGTTCGCGCGCGCCGATACAAAGACTCGCGGATGTCACTGCCGGTTATTTCGTTCCGGCGGTGGTGGGGGTTGCGCTCGTCACACTGGCGGTATGGGGCATCTGGGGGCCGGAACCGCGTCTGGCACATGCCATCGTCAACGCGGTGGCGGTGCTGATCATCGCCTGCCCGTGCGCGCTGGGATTGGCCACGCCGATGTCCATCATGGTCGGCACCGGTCGAGGTGCGACACTCGGTGTGCTGATCAAGAATGCCGAGGTACTGGAAACTATGGAGAAGGTCAACACGCTGGTGGTGGACAAGACCGGTACGCTGACCGAAGGCAAACCCAAACTGATGTCTGTGGTTGTCTTAACAGGCTTCGATGAAAGCACAGTGCTGCGGCTGGGCGCGAGCCTAGAGCGCGCCAGCGAACATCCTCTGGCGGCGGCGATTGTCAAAGGCGCACAGGAAAAAGGATTAGCATTTGCGGCAGTCAGTGATTTCCGCTCGATCACTGGAAAAGGCGTGACGGGAACGGTTGAAGGCCGCTCAGTCGCGCTGGGCAATCTCAAGTTGTTCGAAGAATTACATCTTGATACGGGTGAATTGCCCACGCGCGCCGAAGCGTTGCGCAGCGATGGTCAGACGGTGATGTTGCTGGCGATCGGCGGTAAAGCGGCGGGACTGATCGGCGTGGCCGATCCGGTCAAAACCTCCACACCGGATGCGATCCGCGCCCTGCATGAAGAAGGCATACAAGTCATCATGCTCACTGGTGACAACCGCATCACGGCAGAGGCAGTAGCGAAAAAATTGGGCATAGACCGCATCGAGGCGGAAGTGCTGCCCGAACAGAAAGCTTCCATCGTCAAGCAACTGCAAGTACAGGGACGCTTCGTCGCGATGGCGGGCGACGGCATCAACGACGCGCCGGCGCTGGCGCAGGCACAGGTCGGCATCGCGATGGGCACCGGCACCGACGTGGCGATGGAGAGCGCAGGCGTCACGCTGGTCAAGGGCGACCTGAACGGCATCGTGCGCGCAGTGCGCCTCTCCCGCGCCACGATGCGCAACATCCGCCAGAATTTGTTCTTTGCCTTCATCTACAACGTGCTCGGCATCCCAATTGCGGCAGGCGTGCTGTACCCGTTCTTCGGCCTGCTGCTTTCCCCCATCATCGCGGCGGCGGCGATGAGTTTCAGTTCGGTGTCGGTGATTACAAATGCGCTCAGGTTGAGTCGGGTGAAGCTGTGAAGAGCCTCATGTAGAGATCATGTAGGACTTCGTCCGCTTCGAACTTGCTGGTAGATAGATCGTTAGATTGCTGCGGCCGCACTCCAAATGTCTTCGTAGTCCTGCTTCTTGAGCATTGCCACATCCTGAGGAAGCGGCGCCAAATAGGTTGGCTTGTTCGCAGCTGCGTCCTTTATTGACTGCCCCAAAACCCAGCACGAGCGGTCATCCACGAACACAACTCGGTCATGGAGCCTATTGGACTTTCTAACTTCGACTGCCCTCTTAAATTGCGCGACAAATGCGGAGACGGCAGGTTTCAATGCTGCGGTGTGCTCGCGCGCTAGAAGTCTCACTGTCACAGAGGCGTTGACGACTGACAAATAAGCATCAAACACCTGCTCATCAAGGAATGGGTCTACGACGAGGAGAGACGTACTTGCGGATTGTAGGAGATCGCGGAATGACTTGGCAAAGTCGTACACGGCCCCCGGACCAAACGCTTGCGCGGGGAGAGACGGGATACTCAGTTCTAGGTCTGCAATCGCTCGGTAGAGGATCGACATCAGGCGGCCAACGTTTCCTTCGCGGGTGAACTCGGAAGACAGGAATTCGGATGCCGACTTGAATCCAATGGCTTCATACTTATCCCAAGCGGAAATGAGAGAACTCGCTTTGCCCAGCCACTCAAGATGTTGACGAGATGTCGGACTGTACACGGCAAAGTCCGGAACCGACCCTGCTAGGGCGCGCAGTTCGGCGAGAATCATGACTTTATCCATGGAATACCTTTCAATATCTAACCCAACCTACGCACCAATCATATTAGCGCATTTTAACCCGCTCATCACCGCGCCTTCCAGCGTAGCCGGATAATCGCCCGCCGTGTAGTCGCCCGCCAGCAATAGGCGGGGCAAGGATGTCAGTTGCGAAGGACGTTGCAAGTTGGGTGAGCAGCAAAACGTGGCGCGCTTTTCGGCGATGACTTTGTACCATGTTGGTTGTTCGGCGATGCCGAATTCATCGCGCAGTTCGGCGATCACTTTTTTCGCCAGCTCTTCCTGCGACAATTCCTGATGGATGCCTTCCGCGCTGATCACGGCGGCGAACAGGCCGTGCTGACCTGCTATGCGTCCTTTGTCGAACAGCCACTGGCTGTAGCGTTGATGCAGGCCGAGCATGGGATGGGGCAGGGTGACGTGAGCGGGATATTGCAGATACACGGTGTAGATCGGCTGATGCTCCAAGCCCTCTATCTGCGCGACGGTTTCTGCAAGCGCAGCGATGGGGCGCAGCAGTTTGGCGGTGACTACGGGCGGCGCGGCGCAGATGACGTGGCTGAATCTTTCAGCACCTCGCACGCTGGTGATCTCGATGCCGTCTTCCAGCGGACGCAGCGCCTCCACGCCACATGCGATGCACACCTTGCCGCCATGATGTTCTACATAGTGTGCGGCACGTTGCGGGAACAGCGCGGTGAAGTTAATTTTTGGCAGCAGCATGTCGCTGTCGGCGCGCGACCGGTTCAGCGCGTCGCGCAGCACGTTGAGCAGCACTTGCGCGGAAGCTTTGCGGATAGGCGTATTCAGCGCGGCGATGCACAGCGGTTCCCAGAGCTTCTGCACCAGCGATGCATCTTGCTGGTGTTGCGCAAGAAGTGCGGTGACGGTGATGTCGTCGTGCAAGTGGAAGTTCATGCGGCGCAGCGTGAGCATGAAGCGCGCGGCATTCAGGCGTTCGCCCCACGTCAGACCTTGCGCACCGAGTAACGCCACCAATAAATGTAGCGGAGCCGGCAGGCGGGGTGCTTTGAGCGAGAACTCGCCGTGCAGGTCAAGCTGCAGCGGCAGCCGCAGAAAATCTTTTTCGATATTTCCGCCGACCTGTTCGATCATGCGCAGGGTCTGGCGATAGCAGCCGAGCAGCAGGTGCTGACCATTGTCCAGCTGGGTGTCTTGATAGCTTACGCCGCGCGCCCGTCCACCCAATTGCTGGGCACTTTCAAATACGGTGACCGGGATGCCACGCTCTGTCAGCACAACTGCGGCAGCCATGCCGGCGTAGCCACCGCCGATAACAGCTGTGTTCAGTTTTTGATCCAAGTTTTCCAGGCCAGCCACAGTTTGCGCAGCGGTGTCAGCGAGACACGCTCTTTCAGGACGTGGCAGCCACTGGCGACCACTTCAGCCAGCGTCGCGCGGTAGATCGCCGACATGATCTGGCTAGCACGTTGCGCCTTGCGGTCAGCTGTGGGGAGTTGCTTTATCG
>JBAQWL010000239.1:0-18749 GCA_049298895.1 Gallionella sp. | reverse complement strand
ACCTTCCTTTTTTACGTATCGTCCATCTATGTTCGCAATATCATCTCTAGGTGGAACTGTTTCATTCAATATCTTGACACCCAAAAAGCCACTAATCTTATTCAGTGTGCCAGGCAAGTCATTCAAGATGTCCTCATATTTCAAAAGTAGGGTATTCCGACGTTCCCAGGGTCGCCATGATTGCAGATGCTCAGTCCAGGTGCCGAATATGAGATGCCCTTCGATAATTTGCTCCAGAGAGGCTTCTCCCTTGTAATACTGCCATAGGCTGATGGCCGCATCTTTCCCATTTCTGACAATATATATCGCTGGACTGTCATCAGGCTGGGGCCCGTGTGTTTTGACCAGTGGGAGCTGGCCTTTTACGAACAGGCTTTCTTTGTTTCTGACATGACCAACATACTCTTCCAGTTTCTGATTTCCGCCAAAATCATTTGTATAAATGCTTGCAGAACGAAGGCCAAAACATTGCCATAGGATCGTTCTGACATAGGTATTTCCACTACGAGGCCAGGATGCCAGCCAAATTGTTTGCGAGATAGCCATTTTTGTACCCTTGGCATAATCCTACTGAATTTTCATGTAGGCACACCGGACTTCCACGAGGCAGATGTGGGTGCGCGAATCTCAAAGGTGATCTGTTGTAAAAGCCAGACATGTCCAAGTGTGGCGAAACGCCCACGCTACAGCTCCCACCAGTGCTGACTGCCAATATTACCACCCTATGTTACTGTTATGCTGCAATCAGACTGAGCTACAGATTGATTCGTTCAGAAATGCCAGTTGAAAGGCTTGATCTGTATCCGCTTCGGCGTGTCGGATTTTCATGAGCAATTCAACAAGCTCCGCACAGAAATCCCGGCCTGTCACCCTTGTCACCGATGATAGTTGCGTCGGTTACATTCCACCCATCCGCTTGGCGAACGAAATTGCATAGGTAGGAGATCGGAACAGTAGGATAGGGTCATTCGTCGGCCTGATACCATCGCTCATCACCAAAGGGTCGAAGTTGATTTTCTCGCATGCGGCTCCCTTCTGTGGCATCGCTGAAGATAACGTCAGCGTCCCCACCTTCACTTCTTTTCGTTTCGCAAGCCACGGCAATGTCGGGTCGTCCACCGAATCGCCCGGTTCGCCGATTGCGATCACCATGTCCCAGCGTAGCGGCCATTGCTTGGTTCGTGCGATCAAAGCCTGCTCGAGAAAATTCGGCGGCAGGGTCATAAGCTCAGTATCCGACAATTGCTTTTCCCCATCCTGCGGAACAAAGCGCCAGCGCACCAACGTTTCCTTATCGGCGAGATTGACGAACTTGAAGGTATGAATGCCGAAGTACGCGCTGTTGGAATAACTCACCGGTGGATTGTTATGCGCCATAAAATCTCCCAGCGCATGGCTATCGTGATGGGACACCCTGAAAGCCTTCATCTTCTCAGGGTTAGATTTGCCGGTTGCGGGCTCTGGCTTCATTGCGATAAACATATCAAAAAAAGAACCCGGTTGCGCCGCGCCGAATATTGGCACGTTGAGCATCGTCATGTGCTGCAATTCGCCATTCGGCAAACCAAACTCCAGCGCCATGCCACGCGGACTTTTAGCAACATCCGGCGCCTTGGCATTGCCGCCCGCCAGCGAAAAGCGTGCCACAACTGGCACCGACTTTCCGGAAAATAGGGACGACCGCGAATAAGCCGCTGCCGCATCGGTCACCCCGACGAATTCGCCCGCCGCGCATGTGCCCTTGATGTGGTTGCGCCGCTCACCCGGTGTTACGCCAAAAACATCCTCGATTGCGCTCACCATTTTTTCAGGGGTTACCTCTGCCTCCGCTGCCATACTTAGGGGCATCCCGAACGCAAGTACAGCGACAAGCATCCATTTTTGTAATGGATATTTGCCGACAAAAATTCCGATAGTCATGGTGGAAGCCATAGCGATGCTCCTAATAATGGGTTGGCTGGGTTATCACCTTACTCCGTCTGAACGTAAGGTTAAATAGTTTTGTCGTGAGTACCCAAGTCAACCAGTAATGACGGGAATATTTTGGATCAATACATGATAATCTACTGAACAGACAGAAGGAGGACATGAACATGAATACGAAAATTTACATCGCTATTACGGTTCTGGCGGCGGCATTTATCGCGAGCGGGTGCGTCAGCACCGGCAAGTTCGAAAAGATGGAAGCTGGCAAGAACGAGAAAATCCTGACTCTGGAGCAGCAGAGATTCGAACTTGAGCAGCAGAGCGCCGAACTTGCGCAGCAAAGATTCGAGCTGGAGCAGAAAAACATGGCCATACAGCAGCAGGTCGCCTCCTTGGAGGAGGAGCAGGCCACTTTGCTCGCAACCAGCCAGCGGCGGCAGCTGCAATATGATGCCCTGGTGCAGAACCTGTCGAAGGAAGTAGAGCAGGGTCAGCTTCAGGTACGGCAATACCGGAACATGCTGGCAGTGGATCTGGCTGAACAGATATTCTTCGACTCAGGTCGGGCAACGCTCAAGACGGGCGGCAAGGAAGTGTTGCAAAAGGTCGGCGAGGCACTGAAAGGCTATGACAACAAGGTCATCCGGGTCGTGGGCCATACTGACAACGTGCAGATCTCCAAAGCCCTGCAGGAAGCGTTCCCGACCAACTGGGAGCTTTCGGTCGCACGGGCGACCAACGTGGTGCGTTTTCTTCAGGATGTCGGCATATCGCCAGAACGCATGGTTGCTTCCGGTAGAGGCGAATACGATCCCGTAGCTCCGAATGAGACCGCAGAAGGACGCCAGAAAAACCGCCGGATCGAAATCATGCTGATCGATCAGAGCTTGGCGAACGAGATGGAAAGGTCGATTAACTGACGCTCGTTTTCGCAGCGGGATCATCGAGGTAACAGGGCTCCGCCCCCATCACCCCACTAAATCACGCGAATTGATGCTGGCCAATTGGCTACCAAACTATCAGTATCGTCGCCAGCCCGAGCAACATGCCCATGCTCACTACATCGGTAGCGGTAGTCAGGAAAATGCTCGAGGCCGTTGCGGGATCGGTGCCGAAGCGTTTGAGCGTAAGCGGGACGAGGGCGCCGGAAATGCCGCTGATGGTGCAGGCGCCGACCATCGCCAGAAAAACCACCAAAGAAAGCTGCAGCGCATGCGTTGAGTGTTGCGCGCTGGCAATGACATACATTGCGATTCCAGAGATCACGCCAACCGGCGCTCCGTTCAGCGCACCGAGCATACCTTCCTTTGCGATCAGCTTGCGTGCATCACCACCGGTGATCTCGCCCAGGGTTATCCCCCGCAGCGTGACCGCAAGCGCCTGGCAACCGGTGTTTCCAGACTGGCCAGCCAACACGGGCAGGAATACTGCGAGTATCACCAACTGGTCTATCGTCCCCTGGAACATCGCCACCACGCCGCCCGCCAAAAACGCGGTTAACAAGTTGAGTTGCAACCACGGATGACGGAACATGAAGCTACGCATCATTGGCGTCGAGATGCGCTCCTCCCTGTCGACACCCACCATTCTGCCAGCCTGCGCGGTGATTTCGAAAGCCTGTGCTTCGAAGATCGACTGGCCGCGCGCCAAACCCAACAACTTTCCCTGTTCGTCGCATACCGGATAGACTGGATAATGGCGACTGAGCGATAGCTTCATCGCTTCTGACACGCCCATGCCGGGCCGGAACACAAACACATTACCCAGCATGATGTCGGCGAGCCGCGCCTCCCGCTCGGCAAACAAAAGGTCGCGCATCGTGACAAGTCCCAACAGCTTGTGATCCGGGTCGGTCACATAACCATAAGTAATGAACACCGTTTTAACCAGTGTGCGCAGTTTTTCGATCGCGTCACCCACCGTCATTTCCGGGCGGAACATCGCATAAGTAGGCTCCATGCAATACCCGATAGTGCCAGCCTCAAATGACCGGTTGCGCTCCCATTGGCGCGCCAGTTCCGGCGTGGCAATGTTGACGATGGCCTGACGTTGCTCGTCCGGTAATGCGCGCAGAATGTCCTGAGTGAATGAGGGATTGAGCTCGGCGAGCGCCTCAAAGGCTAGTGATGCATCTGTAGTAGCGAGCAACGCGGCCGCATGTTTCGGCGGACACGCCTTGAGTTGGGCAACCAACTGCTGCCGCAGGCCAAGGTCATTCGATAGCGACACAATTCGGTTCTGCATAATCGGCTTCCTCATTCAGGGCGCATGAAGTGTACCCTTAAGTCAGGGCTGTGAGGGGCCGATTTTGAGCGGAAACTTTCCCATTCGGCGGGATGATACAGGCGCGCGCAGGACTGCTATTAGCCGTTCAGCATGATCGTTGTTTCGGCTGTAGATTTATCAATAGCCAACCACACCTCGCAGTACTCGTTGTTTTTGTTAATGGGTGTTGGGTCGTCCGCACAACTGCAACCGGCGATCACACTCTGGTAAAAAATCCCCGCTGTTACGTGTATAAGATTTTCTGCTTCGGAAACGCTGTTGATCATCACGGTGAACGGGTTGGCGAGCACGTAGTTGCCTGTGGTTAACCCCTGCTGCAAGGGTAGCTGCTCAGCATCCATGTGCTCAACTTCCTGTTTGAGGGTAGCCTTGAAATCAGGTTTTCCCCAGGCAAGTAATGCTTTGTATAGTCGTATCATGTAATTGTTTACTAACCTTGACTGTTCCTTCAAGCAGCACAGAGGTCGATTTCAGATTTTGATCGCCCGTGTCAGCATGTATTCGTGCCGGACGACATTGTCACGCAGATATTCGCTGAGCAATTCATCCATTTCTTTTCGCCACGCAGCGAGTTTGGCAGGATCTGGCTGAAGGGCCAGCACAGTCCGGATGAAAGGGCCCGTCTTGGCTTCCTGAAACAAGCGCACATGCTGAGGACTCAGCGTCGGGATACCCATGATGCCCCGCTCAAAGTGCAGATGTTTCACACTATCTCCCAGCCGTTGCCGCACGAAAGCGACATCACCCCACTGCACCGGCGATGCGAAGCCTTGGGGCGGCGGGACATACTTAGCGATCAAGCTAAACATGCGGCCGATCAACTGCTCGCCAGGCCAGGTGGCGAAGGCAATGATGCCACCGGGCTTCAGGACGCGCAGCATCTCGGCCATCGCGACCTCGGGACGTGGAGCGAACATATGCCCGAACTGACTAAACACAACATCGAAAGAAGCATCCGGAAAGGGAAGTGCTTCGGCGTCGCCTTCTTTCCAGATGATATCGTCAAGATCGGCCACCTTGGCGTTACCCTCGGCCTGTGCGAGCAGAGCAGGAGTCAGGTCAAGTCCAGTCACCTTGGCGCCCAACCGCCGCGCCGTGATTGCAACCACCCCGGTCCCTGTTCCGACATCCAGCACCGTCTGGCCGCCGGTCACCCTGGCAAAATTAGCCAGATGTCCGGCCACGGGTGTCGTGAAAACGGCGGTGTCGCCAAAATTTCCCATGGTCCAGGTTTCACGTTGTTTGGATTTGAATTCAGCAATCGGATCGGTGCTCATGTTTATCTCCTTAAAGTAAGAGCAAATTAACAAATAGGCTTCAGGGTTTCCGGAATAACTCGTCGAGCGGGTTTTTGCCTGCAGGGGCGCTTCCGGAAACACGCTTCGCGGTGAATTCCTCCTCGATGTTGTCACGATAGTAGCTCCATGCCGCACCCGAGCTGTTGAGACTGCGCCAGGTTTCCTTGCCGACGCCGCCGTACTGCAACATACTGCCGTCGTCGAGCTGTACCTGCAACATCCTGGCGCGCGCATCGTAGCCTATGGCGCGCAATCTACCCGAATTGATCTTCTTCATTTCCATAGCGGCATCCTGAAGACTATTTCGAACCTGCCCCTTGTATTCAAAGCTATCTTAAACCAAGAGTAAAATCTATCTTTCATTTTTTCTGCACTGCTAAAATTTATGTCGTTATTGATTAGCATCAACTTATCGCCAAATAACGGTTAAAATTAATATTAGTTAATGTGCTACATTTGTCTAATGAAAAACCGATCAAAATGAAACTGGCACTCAATAAAAATGTTCAATAAGGAAGGAATTTGATGATAAAAAGAATCAGAGCAAAATCTCCCCGTGCAGAGCAGGCTTACACGCTGGTGTGTGATCTACAGCAACGCTTTGTAACCAAACTGAATGCAATCAGCAAAAAATTTGGCAACGGCAAACCTTACGAGCCCACCGAATGGTTCCGTGATGAGGGCAAGCATGGCGGCGGTGTTCGATTCATGGCGACAGACGAGTCGCTATTCAATCGCGCCTCGGTCAATACATCCCAGGTTCAATACGACGATGATGATACAAAACAATTGGCATCCGCTTCCGCCATCTCGACGATCATTCATCCTAAAAACCCACTGGCGCCATCGGTGCACATCCATATCAGCTGGACAGAATTGAAAAATGGCAGCGGTTACTGGCGTGTCATGGCAGACCTCAACCCATCGATTGAAAATAGCGCAGACAAAAAAGAGTTCGCCAACAAACTGAAGCAAGCCGCACCACAACAATACGCTGAAGCTGCACCGCAGGGTGACCGGTATTTTTATATTCCTGCATTAGGGCGTCATCGGGGCGTGACGCATTTCTATCTGGAAAATTATTTCAGCGGCAATTTTGAGACTGACCTGAAAATGGCCAGGACTGTGGGCGAGGCGGCAATCGATACTTACTGCGATATTCTGTCTGCGGCAATCGAGAAGCGTACCTCACCGACAGAGGCCGATTACAAAAAACAGCGGGACTACCACACGCTCTATTTTTTCCAGGTATTGACGTTGGACAGAGGCACCACATCGGGCTTGCTGGTTCATAATCAGAATGACGTTGGCATTTTGGCTTCGCTGCCTTCACATGTGAACCGACCTCTGCTAGCTTCATGGAAACAAAGGATGGAAGCGCCACAGGATCTGCTGCTGGAAAAGATGATCGCTTGCCTGTCAGACGAGGCGGTTTGTCCTGTAGAAGACGATACCAAACAGGCATTGGCTGAATGCGTGAGAAAACACTATCAGGCACATCCCGAGGCGATCGATATGCAAGCCAGCGGTAACACGGTACCGCCTACCGTAAACAATCACCTCAAACCTAAGAATTAGAGGGCAGCCATTCGGGCGTGAATGACGCCCGAATTGACCATCTTCATCTCCCAATGGTGATCACTGGAAGTTGAATATGGAACCGTGGCCCGCCTCTACCTTTGCCTGTTGTGCAAGCTCTGCGGCAAGTTTGAATGCTTGCTCGCCACCCGCCGAGTCGCCCAGCGCAACGCGTGCCTGGCCGATCACCTGCCAGTTTCCAGCTTGCACACGTAGCTGACGGCCGGCGAAACTGTTAGATTTGCGCGCCAGTGTGATCGCTTGCGCATACTGTCCTTGAACGAGGCGCACCTGTGCAAGCTCAAGCCACAACCAGGGGTTGCGCGGTTCGATGCGCAGCGCACGCTCCAGCGATGCCCCTGCTGCTTCACGTTGCCCGGACTCGTTGTCGGTCTGTGCTCGATCCAGTAACGCGATGACGGCGCGGTTGTCCGACATGGCAGATTTTGGCACCGCTTCAATGATAGCGGCCTCACCCGGTTGCCGTGTCTCTGACGGAGTGGGTGATGTCACGCCTGCACATCCGGCAAGCAACAATAGCCATACCGAGACAAAAAACCAAGCGTATCTGTTTTTCAATCAAATAACCTCTGGAACCAGTTTTTCTTCCCTGAGTCTTGTTTGACCCCAGGCTTTGCATCACTCTTGGCACCCGATGTGTCGGCAGACGATGCGCCACAAGGCGACATTTCCGCCGGAGCAGAACCCTTGATGAAGGGCAGCAGCACGCCTGCCTCGCAATCTCCATCATAACGCAGCCCGCTGAACGGATCGACATTAACCATCTCGATCTCCTCCGGCATAACAGGCTCCAGCGGTTCAGGCTGGATGTTCTTCATCATCTCGCCCCAGACCATCAGCGCCCCCGAGGAACCGGTCAATCCGATGGGTTGGTTGTCGTCGCGGCCGACCCATACCACCGCCACACGGTCGCCGGTGTACCCGGCGAACCAGCTGTCGCGCAGATCGTCCGTGGTGCCGGTCTTGCCTGCCACATTCATTTCGGCAGGCAGCCAATTGATCAATGATCGCGCAGTGCCTTCGCTCACCACGCCCTGCAAGGCTGCTGTCAGCAGATAGATCGGTGCCGGTGCGGCAACGGGCTCGACGTTCAGCGGATAACTTTGCAATGGCTCGCCCTGCGCCGTGACGATAGAGCGGATGCCACGCAAGGGCGTACGGAAACCGCCGTCGGCAAAGGTCTGGTAGAGCTGCGTCACTTCGACCGGGGAAAGTCCAAAGGCACCGAGCAGCGAAGAGGCAAAAGGTGGCGGTTGCTGTGCTATGCCGTACCGGGGCAGCTTGTCGAGGATACGCTCAACACCGAGTGCAATGCCAAGATGCGCGGTCGCGACGTTATAGGAAAGCGCCAGCGCGGTGCGCAACTGTACCTGGTCGTGGAACTGGTGATCGTAATTCTGCGGCTCCCAGTCAGTGGTGCCCGGCTGACTCCACACCAGTGGCGTGTCATCCAGCGGCGAGATCAGCGTATAGCGCTGCGGATCTTCAAGCGCGGTCAAATAGACGATGGGCTTCACCAGTGAACCGATCGGACGTAGTGCATCGATAGCGCGGTTGTATCCGGCATAACGCGCTTCGCGTCCGCCCACCATCGCCTGTATCTCACCAGTCTGCGTGCTGCTGACCACCACCGCCCCCTCCAGCGTATTGGCGGTAAATTTGCGCGCCTTTTCGATCGCCGCGAGGCGTGATGCCAAAGCTTTCTCAGCCTGGTGCTGGACAAACGGATCAAGGGTAGTGAAGATGCGCAAGCCTTCGCTGCGCAGATCCTCTTCGCGATAGTCGCGCTCCAGCTGGCGGTGCACGAACTGCAGGAAAGCCGGATACGGCGAAGTGCCGGCGGGTGCGCGTTGAACCACACCCAGCGATTTCTGGCGGGCCACAACCAATTGCGCCTGCGTGATGACATTCTGACTCACCATTTGCTGCAACACCACGTTGCGCCGCTTGATGGCCTGTTCCGGGTGTTTGCGTGGGTCATACACCGTCGGGCCCTTGACCATGCCGATCAGGGTAGCGATCTGCTGCGCCTCCAGCCGGTCGAGCGGACGATCGTAATAAAAATAGCTGGCCAGGCCAAACCCATGGATAGCGCGGCTGGCATCCTGCCCGAGAAAGATTTCGTTGAGATAGGTTTCGAGGATCTCATCCTTGCTGTAATGCATCTCGAGCAGCAGTGCCATCAGCGCCTCGGTGCCCTTGCGCGTCAGCGAGCGCTCCGAAGTCAGGAAAAAATTCTTGACGAGCTGCTGGGTGAGCGTGCTGCCGCCCTCGATGCGCTGCCCGGAGAAAGTTTTGTACAGTGCACGCGCGATACCGCGCGGATCGATGCCCCAGTGTGTATAGAATTTCCGGTCTTCGGTCGCGATCAGTGCGGCTATCAGCAGTTTGGGAACTTGGCTGATCCTCACCAGCTCCCGGTCTTCGTTATGGCCGGGATAGATACCGCCGATAAGCGGAGGTTCCATGCGCAACAAAGGCAGTTCGACATCGTCGCTGCCACGCACCTGCAGCAACGATACCTTGCCGTCGTTGAATTCGATGCGCAGATGCTGCAAAGGCTGCGCGCCATCCCCGAATACAAAGTCACGGGTCGTGAATTCGATGCCATTCAATGTGTTTCTGTAGGTCGCCGGCTCCTCCGGTTGCGGATTCTCGTGGTACCCGATGGACTTGAACTCCTCGACGAATTGCTCACGCGTCAGCTTCAGCCCGGGATACACCTCCAGCGCCCGGCCATAGACTCGCGCAGGCAAGGCGAACTTGCGACCATCGAAAGCTTCGCGGATAGTAACGTCAAGATAATAAATGTAGCCGGACAACCCGAGCAACAGCAGCAGCGCGATTATGCGTACCGGCTTGCCGGGCAACTTGAAATTGAAGTGAAATTTACTCCAGGGCGAGGAGGGCAACTGCATCAATGATTACCAGCAGGGAAAATGGTGCGTATATCTTAGCTGATGGCGCGCAAGCTGGCCGAACTGATCTGCTTCAATTCCAGCTCAGTCTGAGCCCTTGATTTTCCTTACAGGCTCAGGCGCAATAATTCCGCGATGCGAACCGAGCTCATCTCAGCCGTCATGCGGCTCACCTCGCGTCCTTTTTTAAATACGATGAGGGTGCTTTGGTACTGCACGCCGAAGGCATGCGCCAACTCTCGCTGTTGATCAAAGTCCATGCGCAGCAACTTGATCCGCTTGAATTCCGGTTGTGGCAACAATTCCTGCAACACTCGCTCCTGGGTACGACAGGTCGAACACCAGTCTGCATGTATAACGACCAGCACGGGCTGACCAGACTGATTCAGCGCATCCAGCCTTGCGTGGGTGAACGGCTCCCAAAGCGACTGGGAAAGTAACGGGTAAAGCAGCGCAGCCAACAGAATAAGTAAGACTGAGGAGACGGTCAGTGCTTTGATATTCAACTTCACAATCATCTCCAAATGACCAAACAGGACTCAAAGGTTCAGCTTCGCACTGTATTTCTGAAACGTTTTACTTCCCCGTTCAAGAATAAAGTGATGCCAATCCCATTGGTTCTATTTACCTGCGGTTCAATACCGCCCCTGCGACTTATGGATGTAATTGGCAAGCTGCTGGCTTTCCTGGTTCATCCTCATCAGATTGGTGTGGGTGACCCGAAACAGCGCACGCATCACTTTGTAAGCCAGGCGCGGGTGGGTATCCACCAATGATTGAAAGGATTCCGGGGTCAGCGTGTAGGCCGTGGCATTGCTGATTGCACGCAGGGTTGCCCTGCGCGATGCGCGGTCAACAAAGGCGCGAGTGCCGGCGCACTCACCCTCTTTCATGGTGTAAACCTGGCTCTCCTTGCCTCCAGTGGCGGAGTTGATGACGGCAATCTTGCCGGAGACGAGAATGAATAAGGTCTGATCAGCATCGCCCTCGCTGACGAGCAGTTCGCCATCCTTCAATTGACGCACGCCCAATATTGCCGCCAAAGTCTTGGCTTCGTCTTCATGAAGTTCTGCGCCGATCGTTGAGTTACGAACCAACTTGTAGTCTGCTGCGCTGTTCATTTCAAAGCACTCCTTTCCAAATCTGCCGTCGAAGCAACAGTGTCACAATATACTTATTATTGTTTAAGGGGAATATCTTAATTGACTATTAAAAATGAAATGTGATTATGGCCCAAATAGCGCTCATTGGCTTGGCATCTGCATTAACTCTGATACCTCAAGCGACCCACCTATCTCAAGGAAGGGACAGCTTTTAGCAATTGAAATCGCCGCTTCCATAGAATCAGCTTTTATGATTGTGAAGCCGGACATGGAAGTTTTACCGCCACGGGTAACAGAGCCATCTGAATTTACCGTGCTGGTATTCTTCAGCGGATTAGCGGGACTCACCGCTGAATTTCCCAATGAGGATAACCAACTCATATATTTTGACATATGTTGCTTACCTTGTTCCGGGCTCGACGGCTTATCACCGCCGAGATAAGTTATAAAATATTGAGACATTTGCGTTTCTCCTTTCTTGAAAATCAAATTTTAGGAGCAATAGAGGGGCGGAGTGAGCTAAACCCGTTAGCTGTGACATCCTGAAACTATTTCGAGCCTGGCTCCTTTAATTCTTCAAATCTTGTGCTACAAAGCTAGACCTGCCCCTGTGTTTGTGACATTCGCCTGGGTATTTACGTTGTTGCTCTTCATCCACTTGAGCATGTCCTGCCACATTGCAAACTGTTCGCGCAGGGAAGGCATGGAGGTGGCGTTGGGCAGTTCGATAGTGATGACCGGAATCTGCTTGAATAAACCACCGTAATTACCCAGCGAGCCGGGATACACGCCGAGGCGATTGAGAGACAGCCTGCCGAAACGCGTCGGGTGGGGCACCGGGCCATCGTAATCGAGCAAATTGTACGGAGCATGCACACTGATGATCAAGTCTGGCCTGAATTCCTCGATCTGCGCTTCCAGCCAGTGCGTCTCAACTTCCGAACCGGCGGCCTTGCCAGGGTTGCGGCGCGGATCACGCCTGGTGCGCTTGATCCAGTAACGCTGAGCGTCCTTGTCCCAGTCCGGCGTGTGGAAGTTGCGGTTCAGGTCAACACCGTTGCCATTGAAACGGGTTGAAGGCCTTGCCTTCAGGCCATCGGGATTGGCCAGCGGAATCACCCGCCAATGGTAGCGGGCGGCATCGGGCTGCCCGATCCAACTCATCCAGCGAAAAACAATTGAGACCGAAGTGAGCTCGTCGCCGTGAATGCCACCGATGAGCAGAATGCGTTTGGCATTTTCCGGGGCAGCGCTGCCCTTGGCAACGCCGAAGTCGCGCGATACCAGCGCATTGCCTTGGGAGGTGAATTCTTCGGCGGCAACGAAATCTTGGGGATGACAGTCATCCGCGGAAACACTGTGCAGGCGCTTGACGAGATAAGCACACCATGCGTCGATGGCGCCCTGATCAGCAAAGGCCGCGGGAGATTGCAGGGCTAGAACGGCAAGCAGCAAAGCGTGAACAAAATGGAGCACGAATGCTGGAATGGTATCGGTTCTAAAAAAATGAAGCGCATTAATGCTGGCCTCCACTTTTAATTCTTCCAGTGAAAAAACGTGGGCTGTCGCTATTATTTGCCCGCTACCTTTGCTAACCCGGAATCTCCGGCTCAACGAGATTCGCGAGTTGGGCGAGCGACTCCTGCCAGCCGAGATAACACATCTCTAGCGGAATGGCCTCAGGCACCCCTTCTTGCACGATATCGAGCTCGGTTCCGCACGACACTTGCTTCAAGGTCACCGTCGTCTTCATTTCACCGGGCAGGTTCGGATCGTCGAACCGATCCGAATAGCAGATTCTTTTGTGTGGCACGAGTTCAAGATACTCGCCGCCAAATGAGTGGTCCTGACCTGATTTGAAGTTCGTGAACGACATCTTGTAGGTGCCGCCAACCCTGGCATCCATGTGGTGAACCTTGCAGATGAAACCGTAGGGAGGAATCCACTTTGCCATTGCATCAGCGTCTATAAACGCCCGATATATGCGCTCCGGTTTTGCACGGAGTACGCGATGAAGTCGGATGGTGCCTGTGGACATGGTCTATTCTCCTTTCGATTCTCCGATTGGTGAGGTTGGGTTTATAGCAATCAAGAAAGATTGAGGCTCCGTCTCCATATCATCGCCACTGGTCTTAAGCATGGTCGAAAGGCTCAGGGTGAGCGGCTTGTTATTTCTGCTTATTCGTTTTGGCAGTAGGCTTGGCGGATTTGCGCACGACGAAAGTCGTGCCGGTTTGTTCGGCCAGCTTGCGCGCCTTCTCGGAAGCGCGCATTAGCGCTTGCGGAGCTTTTTGCAGATCGGGGTCTTTCGAGTGCGAGACAGGTGCTTTCATGGCAGTCAACTTTCATCCAGCAAAATGGGAGGAGCACCCGAATTATCGTACAGTTGCCAGCTATCCACCAGCACCTTGTAGCGCTCGAAATTCTGGATGCCATGCGCGAAGCGGCGGCGAATGACCTCTTCGGGGACATTGTGCCCGCCCTGTTTCACTCGGGTAGCCACGCGTTCCATAGCGATCTCGACATTCGGCAAGGACAGGAAAATCAACTTCACCACATAGCCGGAAGAACGCCATGCCGGAATCATTTGCGCATAGGTCAAACCGGAAAGCGTCGTCTCGAAAGAATAACTCTCGCCGCGTCTTGCATAGTCCGCTATCGTTTCCAGCATGATCCGTCCTGCTTTGAATGCGGCCACATCAGGTGCGAAGGGTGACAACCCGGCGGCGATCAAATCGGCGTTCACGAAGTTAGGGCAATCCGCATCGGTCGGCAAGAACTCGCGGGCAAAGGTCGTTTTCCCCGCACCGTTCGGCCCGGCGATGATGACGATGCGCTTGTTGAGTGCCGATGTGCTCATGATTTCCTTCTAACGCAAAACTATTGCGATGCTGACCCCATTAGCTCGCTGCCCTGACGTGAAGTTCGTGAACGACATCTTGTAGGTGCCGCCAACCCTGGCATCCATGTGGTGAACCTTGCAGGTGAAACCGTAGGGAGGAATCCACTTTGCCATTGCATCAGCGTCTATAAACGCCCGATATATGCGCTCCGGTTTTGCACGGAGTACGCGATGAAGCCGGATGGAGCCTGTGGACATGGTCTATTCTCCTTTCAATTCTCCGCTCGGTGAGGTTGGTGCCTCACACAATAATAATTCGACTCCGGTACCTTTCGTTCCGCTTCGGTAGTGCGCTTCAACTCAGCCTTCGTACGACTGAGCTCGTTTTTAAGTGCGAGCACATCATCTTTGGCAGGAGAGCCAGACATATAGGCTCTTGTCTGATATGCCCAGTCGCTTTGAGACTTCAACGACACCATGGCCACGCTCGGTAACTTGTTTGACTGCTTCTGCCTTAAACTCTGCTGTATATCTCGTGCAACTCATTTGTTTCACTCCTCTTCAGTTTCGACATTATCATGTGTCTACTGAAGCGGGTGAAATCCATCCCTCTTGTGGTCATGCAAAAGTGAGTAGGCTTCAGTAACGATTGAGCTACTAAATAAGTCAAAATTATTCCAATAACTCCCAGAAAACGCCCATACCAAAGCAAGGGATACGATGAGTAATGCAATCAAGAATATCCAATGAGGATGCACACCGTAACAATACGACATCACTAACCCTACAAAAATACTGAGTAGCGAAAACCAGAAGAGGAACGTGCTTGCTATAGCGATTGATCTGTGAAGTATGTATTTGTTTTGATAATAAGTTACTTGCGAGCGTGATAAGTTATTAGCCAAATAGCTCAAAACTACTGGCTTAAGAGAATCCCATTTTAACTCGATATTTTCTAGAGCAAAGTTCTTCTGTACAGTTTTGAAAAGCGGTTCAAATTCTGGATCATATGGAGGTTGAGGATTAAGAATACGAAAAATAAGTGAATGAAGGACTAACGTGTGCGCCGACATTTCTTTGGGCTTGAGAATTTTGTATTCTGCAATTCTTTTCACGCCAAGCCAATTCAACAAGTGACCGAAAAAGTACCAAAGTAAAACAAGTGAAATGACAGCGAAGACACTTATATTCAGACTTAGTGTATCGACCAGACACAGTAAAACTGTAAAAGTGAATTCTGGTATACCGTTACTAGTCCATGTTGGAACAAGTGGTCCAAGTGCATACCACAACAGGAGAACGAAAATACTGCTGATAACACCCGGCAACAATATGCTGAAAAAATCAAAGCTCAGATTAGTCAGTTTCGCTAATAGTTGGTCCATATACCCTCAGTCCATATTGAAATTGAATAAGCATTGTCTTTGATAGGTTGTTGATGAACACAAATACCGAATCGAGAGTTTCGTTATCCTTTTCGTGCATGACTATCACCGACTAATCGGCTTATGCCGAATCCGCTTAGGCTTAGCCCCCTCCTCGCCCAGCCGTTTCCTCTTGTCCGCTTCGTATTCCTGGTAGTTGCCATCGAAGAACGTCCAGTGCGAATCGCCTTCTGATGTAATTACTAGCCATTCGACTAGACCGCCACAAAACGGCGGCCAAGTTGCTGGTTACGCCGCGAGGATGTGGGTGGCGATGCGCTGAAATTTCGAATTGAACGATACCTTTAACTTGCTCTAACTTGGTTGTATTTCGAAACTGAATCCGCGCCTAATTTAATGCGAGATTTTTTTGGATTTCGGTACTGTTGTAGAAACCTTCTGTCTTGTTTTTCGAGGGGAAACTCCGGCTGCTGATGGTGCGTTTAGCGGTTGAAGAACTGCAAGGCCAATTGAGAATGCTCCCCACGCCTGCCGTGCTGTCGCAGTTAAAACAGCATCTCGAACGGCTGCAAACAAGACACTGTGGGCAACAGCGGTGACCAACTTTGGGCGTTTATCCTCTTCCAGAGAAGGCTCTACCTTAAAGATACCGATACACTCAATATCCAGAGAGTACGGCAAAGAAGAATTGCGATCAGCGACTAATTTGACGCGCTGTTCTGCCCTATAGGTATCTCCATTTTCCTGTTGATTGATATTCAGAAAGGATTCAACCTGTGCATTAATGAGCCCACTCCCATCCGGCGTGTGATCTGGATTTGAGATAACAGAAAATCGAGTAAAGAAGTATCGATCAATAGAAATTGGAAACGGCTGCATTTTCTTCCTGCTCCTGATAAGTGTCTGTTTCTGTAACTGCGGCTTGTGCTTGTTGAAATGTGGCGGCATCACTGGCAAAGGAGTTTCTCTTCCCCGAAACAACCTGGAACCAATGCATACCATCTTGCTGATCAGAAACTTGCAGATGCAATTTCCCGCCAGCTGCGCGAACGAGTTTTACCATCGTCCCAATGGTTAGATTCTCATCGCCGCGCATCACTTTTGAAATATAGGGCGGTTTGACGCCAAGTTTTTTTGCTAAACTGGTGTTAACCATCCCACTACGTTTAAGCTGCTGGTTCAAACCGAAGGCAAAATCATGTTTTGCATGCTCAATCCAGAAGCTATCCGTTTCTTTGGATGCCCTTACAAGTGCTCGATAAGATTTAATGGTCATCTTCTTCCTCTTGGATCGTAACTGCGTTAATTTTTACAGCTACCTCATATTGCTTTTTCGTGGAAATGGCGCGGTTAATTTCTTTTTTCGGGGTCTTTTGGCTCTGTTTTAAGAAGCCATGGCTGCAAACCACTATACGGTTTCCGAGCCCGTAAAACCATAGAACACGAAGCCTGCCTTTAGTGAACTGCCATATTTTTTCATTCTTGTCTGCATAATGACATAAGTCATCACTAAATTTTTCTTTACCGGACACAGAAAAACGCTCGAAGAGGTCATACATTCCATTAGCTGTGCCAGGATGTTGTGCGGCAATATCTGCCAGAAAGTCGGTAAGCGGGCAACACTCGCCATCATTACTTTCCTCTATCACTGCGGTCACATCCCACAGATTGTGCTCAAGCCTAAGAAGTTTCATGGATGTTAACCTATAGGTTAATTTTGTCAACTACCTGTTGTCAGCGACTAATCGGCTTATACCGAATCCGCTTCGGCTTCGCGCCCTCTTCACCAAGCCGCTTCCGCTTGTCCGCTTCGTATTCCTGATAGTTGCCGTCGAAGAACGTCCAGTGCGAATCGCCTTCCGCCGCGAGGATGTGGGTGGCGATGCGGTCGAGGAACCAGCGGTCGTGCGAGATCACCAGCACGCAGCCGGCGAATTCGAGCAGCGCATCTTCGAGCGCGCGCAGGGTTTCCACGTCCAGATCGTTCGACGGCTCGTCGAGCAATAACACATTGCCGCCGGAGATTAGCACCTGCGCCAGATGCAGGCGGCCTCTCTCGCCGCCGGAAAGCTGGCCGACGATCTTGGCCTGGTCGCCGCCCTTGAAGTTGAAGCGGCCGATGTAGGCGCGCGCCGGGGTTTCGTATTTGCCCACGGTGAGGATGTCGTTGCCGCCGGAGATCGCGTCGAACACGGTCTTGTCGTTCTGCAGCGAGTCGCGCGCCTGGTCGACATGGGCAATTTTCACGGTAGTACCGATCTTCACTTCGCCGCTATCCGGTTTTTCCTTTCCGGTGATCAGCTTGAACAGCGTGGATTTACCGGCGCCGTTCGGGCCGATGATGCCGACGATGGCGCCAGGCGGCACCTTGAAGCTGAGGTTGTCGATCAGCAGGCGGTCGCCATATGCTTTGGAAACATTGTTGAACTCGATGACCTCGTTGCCGAGCCGCTCGCCGACCGGGATGAAGATCTCCTGCGTCTCGTTGCGTTTCTGGTGTTCCTGCGAATTGAGTTCCTCGAAGCGGGCGATACGCGCCTTTGATTTCGCCTGGCGACCTTTCGGATTCTGCCGCACCCATTCCAGTTCCTGCTTCATCGACTTCATGTGCGCGTCGATCTGCTTGTTCTCTGTCTCCAGCCGCGCTTCCTTCTGCTCCAGCCAGCTCGAGTAATTGCCTTTCCACGGGATGCCGTGGCCGCGGTCCAGTTCCAGTATCCATTCGGCGGCGTTGTCGAGGAAGTAGCGATCGTGCGTGACTGCGACCACGGTGCCGGGGAAGCGCACCAGGAATTGTTCCAGCCATTCCACCGATTCGGCATCGAGGTGGTTGGTCGGCTCGTCGAGCAATAGCATGTCCGGTTTTTCCAGCAACAGCTTGCACAGCGCCACGCGGCGCTTCTCGCCGCCCGAAAGATTCTTGATCGGCGCATCCCACGGCGGCAACCTTAGTGCATCAGCGGCGATCTCCATCTGGTGTGCGGAATCGGAACCGCCTGCGGCGATGATGTTCTCCAGGCGCGCCTGCTCGGCAGCCAGCGCGTCAAAATCGGCGTTCTCCTCGGCATAGGCGGCATACACCTCGTCGAGCTTCTTCTGCGCCTGCATCACTTCGCCGAGGGCGGATTCCACTTCTTCGCGCACAGTCGCATCAGGATTCAGCTTCGGCTCCTGCTCCAGATAACCGATGCGGATGTTCGGCAGATGCTGCACCTCGCCCTCGTATTCCTTGTCCACGCCCGCCATGATACGCAGCACGGTGGATTTGCCCGAGCCGTTCAGGCCGAGCAGGCCGATCTTGGCGCCGGGGAAGAAACTGAGGGAGATGTCCTTGATGATCTGACGCTTGGGTGGAACGATCTTGCTCACGCGGAGCATCGACATTACGTATT
>JBAQWL010000238.1:0-1905 GCA_049298895.1 Gallionella sp. | reverse complement strand
ACGCTGAACCGGCTGGACACCTTCTCTACCCCCTTGAAGCTATGGGACGATGCCGAAAAGTTGGTGCGGGGCAAGTCCGGTGTGGTAGGCGTCGAACGCATTTACACCAGCCGCGGCAACAAATTATTTAATCTCAAGCGTTACAAGGAAGCCATCGCCGACTTTAGCAAGGCCATCGCCGTATATCCGGGTGATGATCTGATTTATGGCAGTCGTGCCAAGGCCTATTATTTTACTGGGCAATATCAACAGGCGTTGAGGGATTTTGAGCGCGCTATTGCACTCAACCCGAACAGCAAGAGACTTTATTATGACCGTGCGTTGACTTACCGTGCCCTTGGGGACTTCGCGCCAGCTCAAGAGGATTTCAGGAAAAGCTGTGCGCTGGATGGGATATGTCCATAATTCGCCGATCCACGCGAACAGGGCTGCCAGAAATGTACCCTGATGAGAAAAAACGTCAGTCCTGTGCCACTGTAACGGGTAAGTGCTCGAAATGAAAAATAACCTCAAGCTGTTCTCCCAAACTTTGGGCTATGCACAGAGTAAACCTTATATTCTGTCAGGCTTACTACTGCTAGCCGTGATCACGCTATACGTCGGAGCGATGTCCGCCCCGTTCGTTTTTGATGATTTCACTTTTTTTTCGAATCCCGAAATCATGTTGAAATATGGCCAGGGCTATTTCAATTTTGAGTTGCGCTGGTTGCCTTATGCCTCACTGGCTCAGACGACGAACTGGCTGGGCTTCGATCGATCCTGGCTCAGGCTGGGCAACGTGTTGCTGCATGCGGCCAATGCCATTGCTCTGTTTTTCCTGTTGCGGCGGCTGTTCCGGGTTACGCTGGTTGGCGATGCCGCGCCAAACGGCATCTCGCCGGTACTCACCGGGTTCGCATTCTTCGGGGCGTTGATATTTGCGCTGCACCCGGTTACGGTCTACGGCGTGGCCTATTTGATCCAGCGTTCCACGCTGATGGCGACCCTGTTTACGCTGCTGATGCTGCTCGCCTATCTGGAGGGGCTGTTGCCTGCGCCAAGCCCGTCTAAAAAGCAAGAGTCCGAAGGTGCTCCCCTTGAGCGGCGCGGGAGTTGGCGCTGGATGCTGGTCGCAGCATTCTGTTATTTTGCCGCCGTCTATTCTAAGGAACACAGCATCTTGGCACCGGGGGTGGCGCTGGCCTTGACGTTACTGATCCGTAAGCCGTCGGTGGGCTTGCTCAGGCAAATCGCGCCTTATTACATTCTGGCGGCGCTGATTGCGGCGACCGTGATCTGGAGCACCATCAGCAGCAAAGCGGTGCTGGGGGCGGTCTACGAACCTAACGCGGGAGGCATGCTCGAGCAGGGCGCAAAGCTGCAGGGATTGACTGACATGCCGAACTTGCACTGGCTCAGCATCCTCACCCAGTGCGGACTATTTTTCAAATACTTGGGCTTATGGCTGCTGCCCAATCCGGGCTGGATGTCGGTGGACATGCGCGAGTCGTTTGCTATGTCATTGTTCAGTTGGCCATATAGCGCAGGGTTGATCGCGTTCCTGGGTTATTTCTGTGGCGCAGTGTGGCTGTTGCTGAAACGGGGAAGCCAGGGACTGTTGGGATTTGCGCTGCTGTTTCCATGGATATTATTTCTGGCCGAGTGGTCCACGGTGCGCATTCAGGAGCCGTTCGTGTTGTATCGCAGCTATTTGTGGATGCCGGGATTGTTTGCGGCACTGCCGCTGGTGTTCGGATGGCTGGCGCCTAAAAGAGCGTTCATGCTGTTGGGCGCTATTTGTCTGCTGTTGGTGCCGCTGACGCTGAACCGGCTGGACACCTTCTCTACCCCCTTGAAGCTATGGGACGATGCCGAAAAGTTGGTGCGGGGCAAGTCCGGTGTGGTAGGCGTCGAACGCATTTACAC
>JBAQWL010000237.1:0-9234 GCA_049298895.1 Gallionella sp. | reverse complement strand
TTTCCCGGTTTCAGTTCTGTTTAGGCGCCAGATCGCCCAGTGCTTCCAGCAACGGGCCCAGGTATTTTTCGTAGGGCCGCCATCGTTCCACCGAGGAAGTGTAAATTGGACGACGCACCTGAGTCATACTGGCAGTGTCTACCGCACGCTTGCTCTTGTGGAAGTCGAGGCAGGCATCGTTCCATTCCAGATTGCAGAACTTGATCATATGCCGCGCCTGCGCCTCCTGGTCGGCGACAATATCCTCGTACTGCACATCCAGAAATGCACCTGCAGGCAAAACTGCGCGCCAATGATTCATCAGTCGTGCATAGTCGACGTAATAGCGCCCCAGTTCGGCCATATCATAGGTTTGCTCATGTCCGCTGTTGAACAGTTTCGTAAAACAGGAAAGGCAGGTGTCCACCGGATTCCGGTTGACGTGGATGATTTTCGCTTTCGGCAGCATTACGTGGATCAGGCCAATGAACCAGAAATTACCTGGCAACTTGTCGGTGATGTGGCGTGCATCCGGCGCGCGTTGACGCAGACTGGCAACATAATCGTCGGCCCACTTGGTAAGGCTCGCCGGATCGTGAGCAAGTATATTGCCTGGGAAACCCTTTGCTCCGGCAACGTCACGGTTTGCGATATTCTGCATATCAGGTAATTCTCCCGCACCGTACACCTCGGGATGACTGGCAATGATCTGCTCGGTCAGCGTGGTTCCAGAACGCGGCATGCCTAGCACAAAAATCGGTACCCTGGACGGGTTGCTTTCGCTACGCAATCGTTCAATGGTTGCGTGGTCGAAAACCCGTATGACTTCGTTAAAAAGCTGCGTCTTCCGCGTTGCGTCATAATTGAAAGTAGCGCGCTTCAGTTTGCACCCTTCAATGAAATGCGGGAATGCCCGATCATGATCGCCCAAGTCATCAAAGCACTTCCCCAGCGCAAAATGCAGAGCAACCTTTGTTCTGTACGGCACCGGGAGTCGACTGTTTTGCGCTGCCTCTTCCGCCGTCAGCAGTGCGGCCAGATTCTCGTCATCGGCTTGGGTTTTTCTGATGTTTGCTAGCAGGTAGCGCGCCTCCAAGTTGTCTGGCTTGATTTCCAATATCTTTCTGATTACCTCTTCTGTCTCTTTCACATCGCCGTTTAACTCACATAGATAACTTATTCCGAGCATTGCCCCAATAAACTTCGGGTCGGTTTTTAGTGCTCGGTGGTAGCTGGCTAGCGCATCATCGAGTTGCCCGAGGTCTTTCAGGGCATGACCAAGATTGCTGTGCACAATGGCAGAATCCGGGCTGATCTTCAGTGCCATGTGATAGCTTGCTATTGCGCTGTCAAATTGTCCTAGCTCTCTGAGGGCAGAACCCAAATTGTTGTGAGCCTCGGCAGAATCTGGCTTGAGCATCAATACACGGCGGTAACTTGTCATCGCGCCGTGGATTTGTCCTAGTTCTTGCAGCGCATTGCCCAGATTGTAATGTGCATCGGCATAGTCAGCCTTGAGCTCCACAGACCGGCGAAGGCATGCCACTGCGTCTTCAAGTTGTCCTAGCTCTATAAGGACAGCACCCAGATTGTTGTGTGCTTCGGCGAAATTCGGATTGATCTCCACAGCTTGGCGGTAGCTGGCCACTGCAGCGTCGAGATGGCCAAGCTCCTTCAGGACAGCACCCAGATTGTTGTGAGCTTCGGCGAAATCGTGTTTGATCTCAACCGCCCTGCGGTAATTGGTAACCGCATCATCAAGATGTCCAAAGTCTTTGAGGACATTGCCCAGGTTGTAATGCGCATCAGCGTAATTGGGATTGATCGTAACTGCACGGCGGTAACTTGCCACCGCCTTGTCAAGTTGTCCGAGTTCTTTTAAGGCGGCGCCCAAGCTATTGTGAGCTGTAGCGGAATCGGGTTTAATTTTTAGCGCGTTACTAAAGCTCGCTACTGCATTGTCAAGTTGGCCAAGATCCTTAAGGGCATTGCCTAAATTGCTGTGTGCCTCGGCGTAACCGGGGTTGAGCTTCAGTGCACGCCGGTAACTGAGCACCGCGTCATCGAGTTGCCCGAGGCCCTTCAGGACCACACCCAGATTGAAATGCGCCTCGGCATCATTAGGCATGAGCGCAGCAGTTTTTTGGAAAGCGGATAGGGCATTCTTACCCTGCATCTGCAAGGAAGCGCCGAGCAGTTTCCAGGTGAACCCGGAACCCGGATATTGCTCAACCAATGAACGGGCTCGACTTTCCAGTTCGGCATAACGCTGGGTGTTGTACAAAACGACCAGCTGGTCGAATTCGGCGGGGGAAGGTGCTCTGATTCTTGTTTTTTTGATATTCATGTTGAAGAATGATAGCACTCAAATTTGATTTTCAAGTGCAACGGTCAATGATGTCTGGCACAGCATCATACTTTCGGGAAATGCGTTGGCAATGCCATTCAGTTCGGTTCACGATTTGATGAGGCAATTTTTTACAACTTCGTTTGGTGAAGTTCTATGGATCCCGTAGGCTCTTTCCCGTGATTACCAGCTAGCTCGTGGCGGTGGCCACTACAGTGGACCCCGAATTTAAGACAGTGGTTTAAGCTGTTGTCCGAAGTGAGAAGGAATCGGGCGATGAGCGTAAAGAAACGTAAGGTACACGGAGCGGAATTAAAGGCCAAGGTTGGCCTGGAAACGATCCATGGCGTAAAGACCATCAATTAGATTGCGCAGGAGTACAACGTACATCCGGTGCAGGTTGGTCAGTGGAAGAAAGAGATATTGGGGCAGGCCGGCACCTTGTTTGAAGGCAAGCGTGGCCCCAAGGCGGTGAATGAGTACAGCGAACCGGAGCGTCTATATGGCGAAATCGGTCGGTTAAAGATGGAGTTGGACTGGCTCAAAAAAAAGTCCGGGTTGGGCCAGTAGAAAGTCGGCGATCCTGGGTTGAGCCTGAAGCCGCAATGCCTGTTGTTCGGCAGTGCGAGTTGGCTGGCGTGTCCCGAGCAACGGTATACGCGCAACGTGTGCCACAGTCAGAAAGTGAATTTGACCTAGCCCTGCTGGGATTGATCGACGAGCAGTACACGCGCCGCCCGTTCTATGGCAGCCGCAAGAGGGTTTCGTTTCTGAAGGCACGAGGCTACTGGGTTAATCGCAAGCGTGTGCAAAGATTGATGCGCATCTTGGGGCTGGCAGGCATGGCACCGGGACCCAACACCCGCCTCCCGCATCCGCAGCACAAGGTGTATCCGTACCTGTTGCGCGGTGTAGTGGTCACAAGACCGAACCAGGTGTGGAGTACGGACATCACCTACATCCGGCTGGCGCATGGCTTCGTCTACCTGGTGGCCGTGATCGACTGGTACTCGAGACGGGCGTTGAGCTGGAGAATCAGCAACACGCTGGACACCGCGTTTTGTGTGGACTGTTTGGAAGAGGCATTACAGCGATATGGCAACCCTGAGATATTCAATACCGATCAGGGCTGCCAGTTCACCAGCGAGAACTTCACTGGCGTGCTCAAGGCGCACGGTATTGCGATCAGCATGGATGGACGTGGCCGGGCGTTGGACAACATCTTTGTTGAGCGGCTATGGCGCAGCGTCAAATACGAAGACGTGTATTTGAAGGGCTACGCCAACTCGATGGAGCTGATGATAGGACTGGCGGAATACTTTGTGTTTTACAATGGCGAGCGACCTCACCAGTCACTGGGCAACTTAACACCCGATCAGGTGTACGCCACGGCCAGCGGGGGTGGCGCAAGGATAGTAGACAAATTTAGCAAGTCCGAAAAACTATTGGCCGGGCACCCGAATGAGGCAGCGTCATGCAGCTGCGAGAAGGTCGGGCAGACCAGCTTAAATTAGACCGATTTCTGTCTTGACGGATGGGTTCACTGTACACGGCCTTCCTTCTCGTTAAGCAATTTGGAGTTTTCTCTGACCAAGGACGTTTTACTTCAATTAATGACCTGCGATCTCATCCAGTATTTTTCTGCTGCCCCGCATAGCCAATATTGACGCAACCATCCATAAAGCCTCGTAACTGGTCATGCTGTCCGGATATGGAGAAAATCCAAGACGATTTTTATCCTATCATTACTTTTCAAAGCAGCAATGCAACCGGTAGTCGCTTTCAGAGCCAGATAATTTTAAACGATGTTATGTGCAGCATACTACTCAACTGCTGGCAGTAGTCGCTATGCTCATGGGATGACATCCTTGTGTTATCTTGAACCTATAAATTGTCTATTCGGCTACCTGTGACGAACGGTCACTCAGTGGTAAGGATGTTGCCCAACATAAAAATCAATTAACTGTCCACCATGCTCGATCAACACCTGCCGAGCAATAATACCTTCACGCCTCATCTCGGCAACAATGTCTCTCGCCCGCCATTGAGTCGGAATAATGATTACATCGGATGCAATATGCTTCAGAACATCCCGGAATTGAATTTTTTGGCCAGTACCCGGTACGAATGTCCCTGTTTTGTTAGGATCAGAATCGACCACCAACGGGAACCTTTTAGCGTCTGCGCCAAACTGATGAATGAAGGCTGCTGCTTTGCCCGTTCCACCCCAGATGGCCACCTTGGCGCCGCTGCGGGCGAGTTTTTCGAGCTGGGCACGGATTGTGGCGCGGCTGATGTCAACGCGCTGTGAGAATGCAACAGCAGCTGTTGCACGTTCCTGCAACGCTGCCGTCACCTCCATTTTGACTAGGGCGTAAACCACCTCTCCGTCATAGCCGTGAGCTAACTCCACGATTTCCCCTGCACGCGCCATAAGGGTTCGGAACGATTTCGTCGTGAAATGTGCGGCATGTTCGTAGAAAAAATCTGCGATGCGGTCGGTCTCGAATACCCGGTCAATGCACGGCACTTCGGCGAACAGCCAGCAGGGTTTACTTAACATGGTTGCTCCCCAAGCCAGTTGCTCTAGCAGTGATGCCGGATCTGTAAAGTGTTCCAGCACATGCCGAATTACCACAGCATCTGGCGCATAGACTGCCATATCCACCAATGGATCGAACAACCTGGAGTAGAACTCCACCCCCAAACCTGTTTCCGGGCTTGCATTGGGATCAAAGCCGACAAACCTCCCTATCCCGCTCCGTTCTTCTGCTAACCCGCGAACGAAATGGCCTTCGCCGCAGCCAATTTCCACTACAGTGGGCTGCGTCGGAAGATGTTTCAGCAGACTATCCCTGGTTTCCGCCAAATGTCCTTTCCAGATACCTCCTCGGTTGAACATCCGGTTCGGGTTGTTCTGGTAAGGAATGGCATCGTAGCGGAACGAACGGTTCCATACATGGGAACAGGCCGGGCACTGAACGAAATCTTGAGGATAGCGAGACATGGCTTGAGCTTCGGCAACCGACTTGGGCCAGCCCAGAGTCGCCAGTGGCTGTTGGCCACCGTTGAAAAGCGGCACAACAATACTGTGAGCACAAACGGGGCAAAGAGAGGAAAGCAGATTATTTAAAATTTTCATGGGACATTTTAGAATGAATAGTGATAATTAATATTAGCGTAGCGTTTTCCAGGCATCAGCAGCCTCACGGGAAATTGCCCCGGCGTAGTAACCTTGGATGGGAACGCGGAAAGGAAGTGCTTCGGCAGGACGACGTAGCACTACATAAATTAGGGCGTTTTTTCCAACTTGCCCGTTCTTGGCCATCGCCAGAATTTGCTCCCGATTTTGAAGTTTTACCAACTTCACCGGGTTGATTTCCGCATAAAGCATTATCAGCATTTCGTAGCCATTGATGGTCGCCAAATCCCAATAAAAAGTTGGGTTGAAGCTGTAAAAACCGTGATCCACCCAGCCTGTAAAGGGCAAGCCATGAACCATCATTCCGCTGGGAAGCGTGTGGTCGTGTATGGTTTTGAAAGCTTGGGCGACATTAAAAACGTGTTCCACAGTACCCATATTCATGACCACATGGAATTGTCGCTGTAAATCAATGGGGTCGTTTAAATCTAGCTTCAGTGCTTGTTCCGTTCCATGAAAATCAATGGCGGTCATGAAGCGGGGCTGGAAAAAAGTCTGCCAATATATTTTGGCGATTTCCCACAGGACACCGGGACGATTCGCCGTGGTAATTTCTTCCAGCTGGCGGATCAGGCTTTGCCGGATTTCTTCCGGTGCGAAGCGGTTGATGTCCTGCACTAATATTTTGAGGTCTACATCGCCATACCAGTTGGCCTCCCCCAATTCCAAGATATCGCTTCCGATGGGTAAGGTGTTTTGCTCCCGCATGGAGCGAAAAAGATTGTATTCAATCCCGGTAATCGCCATTTTCTTTCCTCACAAAAAACCGCAACGGTGGCAGGAATTCGCTCCCATTCGGGTACTTAATTTTTCGCGCAACCGCCGAAAGTCCGGCTTGTTAAATATCTCCAGCACATGTTCATGATTAACATTGCCAATAGGAAATTCTGTTTTTTCGTCCATGCAGCAATGTGCCACAACGCCAGTTGTGGTGATGGAAACATCGAGCCAGCGTGTACATTCAACGGGGGAGCGGCAGCGCCCACAACTACCTGTCAAATCCAAACGCCACAGACAACCAGCATATTTCAAACAACGGGAAACGCGCTTTAACCCATGCCACGAACGACTGATCGTCGGCAGTCCCATCGCTGCCTGCGATAATATAACCTTTATCAGAAACTGCCTCTCAACTTTTAGGCGATGGATCATCACCAATCGTTCGATCATACGATGCTAGGGCAGCTTCATGATTTGTTCATATTCAGATTCCATGGGATCGTTAAATCTCATCCACTGATATCCGATTCGGGAATATCCGGCAAGGTGCAACAACTTTTTTCAGTCAACCTTGGCAACATACTCAGGCAGCATCGGGCTGAATATCTGGTCGCCAACCTGCCGGAAGCTTTTGCCCGTTAACCGCTGCGGCAACAGCAGCTTCGAGGAAAGCTTCAAATTCCCGCACTGCCTTCAAGTCTGCAAACAGTTCTCGATTTGCTGCCGCAAGCGATGCTTGGCGGAGTGCCCTGCGGCGCTCCGAATCACATCCTAGCGCCAGCGCCAGCGGGGCATAGTCTTCGAGGCGCGGCGCTACCGGCGCATCGGCAATACACATCTGCCGGTACGCTCCAGCCACGATACGGCCGCGCATGAACTTCCCAGGCCAGGTAACGATCGGTGTGCCATACACCATTGCCTCATACAACGTGTTGCCGCTGCCAAAATGGATCGGGTCAAGTAGCACATCCATATTTGCCATGAGTGTCATAAACCGCTCTGTAGGTATACGGGGTAGAAACAGTACACGCTCCAGCAAGACAGGGAAAGTTTTTGCCCAGCGGGCGCGGAGCAGGTCTGTCCAGGCAGAATACTTACCTACCAGTAACACGATGCGCCCCGCCGGGTCACCCTCGGCAATGGCTGCCAGCACTGCATCAAAATCTGGATGGAACTTGAACAAGGACTGGGGACAGCCGTAAAGTGTGCCCGATTCCGGCAAGCCCAACGATGCACGGGTTGAAATCTGCTCAGGCACGACCAAAGGCTGGTAAAAACACGGTATCCTGTTCATGCGGATCAGTCTCTCGGTGTAATGCTCCTCCGCATCTTCCGGCTCGATGGATGCTGCCGATACGAAGTAATCCATCGTATCCAGTCCTGTGGTGTCAGGATGTCCCCAACTCACAGCCTGTACCGGCGCAAGACGGGAATAGGCTAGGAAGTAGGTAAACGAGGACATGCCAATGTCGGGGTAGAACAGCACATCCAGCTTTTCTGCTGCCACCGCCTGTTGTTGATTTTTCAGGCTTGCGGGTAAAGTGAGAGACTTGTCAGCCAGAGCGTCCAGATGCTGGCTGAGAGTGTCTCGCTCAGTGTTGGGCGTATGGATCACCACCACCTCAAACCGGCTGCGATCCAGCTGACGGATGAAACCTTGATAAAGTTTGCCAATGGTGTGCCCCGACAGAAATTGTGACAAAAACCCCACACGAATGCGCTGCCCCCGGATTTTAGGTGATCGCCAGCCTGATACATAAGCTTCTGTGGTTGTCAGATCTGCCACCCGTGCACGGAATAGACGGCACAGGGTTTCCATCACCGTGCGGTTATTGTAGTTGTGGTAGGCCAGATAAAACGTGGATGACTTCACGATAGCCGGTTCTTCCACGAAACCTGGGACATCCATTAAGACTGCCATCCCAGTTCGATAGCGTTCCCGCCAGGCTGTTAGGTCATCGAGAGATCCGGGAATGATGGGCAGCAACAGGTGGGCGTGGATGGTATGTTGAAGGGCATGAGGTTGGGCATCCATCGCTCTTCTATAGACTGCCAGTGCACCATCAAGTTGCCCGGAGTTTCGCAGGACGTCACCCAGTCTGCTGTGTATCTCGGAGAGGTCGGGTTTGATTTCCAGCGCGCGGCTGTAGATGGCTTCGGCTTCAGCAAGTCGGTCTTGATCTTGTAGAATGGAACCTAGTTCTATATGCACTTCGGCAAAATCAGGTTTTATCTCAATCACACGGCGGTAACTTAACACCGCGCCTTCAAGTTGCCCGGTATCCCTTAAGATATTTCCAAGACGGTGGTGCGCTTCAGTCAAATCGGGATTTAACTCCAGCGCCCTACGGTAACTCGCCATTGCGCCTTCATTTTGTCCTAGGTTTCGTAGCGCAAGTCCTAGGTTGCTATGCGCCTCGGCAAAATCAGGTTTGATCTTTAGCGCGCGGCGGAAACTTTCCGTTGCGTCGTCGAATTGACCGAGGTCATTCAGGGCATTGCCCATGTTATTGTGCGCATCAGCGTAATCTGGCTTGATTTCCAGCGCCAGTCGATAGCTTGCCACCGCTTTATTGAGTTGTCTGAGCCCCACCATGACCATGCCCAGGTTGTAATGTACTCCGGCGTAATTTGGTTTGATTTGCAATGCGCGGCCCAGACTTGCCGCCGCATCCTCAAATTGCCCGAGTTCACGTTGCTTAGAGCCCAGGTTGTTGTGCGCCTCGGCATCATTAGGCATGAGCGCAGCAGTTTTTTGGAAAGCGGATAGGGCATTCTTACCCTGCATCTGCAAGGAAGCGCCGAGCAGTTTCCAGGTGAGCCCGGAACCCGGATATTGCCCAACCAATGAACGGGCTCGACTTTCCAGTTCGGCATAACGCTGGGTGTTATACAAAGTGACGAGCTGATTGAATTCATTGGGTGACGGCCCGGCAGAACGCGGCGCGACCTTGCCCTCGCAACAATGCTTGTATTTTTTACCGCT
>JBAQWL010000236.1:0-9091 GCA_049298895.1 Gallionella sp. | reverse complement strand
CCGACAGACCAGACCAAGCCGCGCTTAATTATGATCACTGACTCATTGATCTCTTTGATGGCAGTACTTTTCATATAACCCCCTTGCTCACTAACATGTTGATGTTCGAATGTTGGGGGCGAGTGTTACACGACTTAGGCAACGGTTTCCCGTTTTTCTGAGGCGGTTTCCCGTTTATTTTTCGTTTATATTATTTGGGGCTGAAGTAGATTAGCCCAGATGATAAGCCAATAAAATTAGGAGCTATAGCAGCTAAGGTTGCTGGATTATTTTGTGTTGGAAATAACGGCGCGATCAGTTGCTGACATATTGGCTATTCAGCCTGATACAGCGATGTTGTTTTACAGAAAGATTTGGCAAATCATCAGCCATCATGTTGAGCTTCAAGCAACCGAGATAATTGATGGTGCAGTCGAGTTGGATGAAAGTTATTTTGGAGGTGCGCGTAGCGTAGGGGTAAGCTGGCTTGAGTTGCGGCTGGGAAATCCAGAGTTAGCGTCCGTCGTTCGCCACTTTCAAATTTTGGTAAATACTGGCGACTCTTATTTCTTCTCGTCTATCCGAGAAGCTTCTCCGTCTGTCAACAGTACGATTAAATTTGTCATTAGAATTTTTTGGAAAAGGCGACGCTAGAGGTACCTGCTCTCTTTCTTGCCCAGTAATTTTGGACCAGAGCAAGATCAACCGGTTGCCCTCCTCAAATTTTGGCGAAGATCCCTGCTTCCAACCTTGCAGGGTGCTTTTTGGCACACCGATACAGTTTGCAATTGTGTAGTGAGTGTGTCCCTGCCGACAAATATCAATAATTATGTTTAGCCAGTCAACTTTCATAATGTACTTTCAAGTAAATTCGATTATCGTTCGACGCTTTGGTCAAAACATTCATTTAAGAGCTAGTTAACCACCTTAACTACGAAATAGATTCTCTATATCGTGCAACTTTTAAGCCTTTGCCAAGTTGGTAACAGCTAAAAAAGCATTATGCAGACCAAACTTACGGATTCCTTAGCTTCATTTTAATCAAAACACGGGTCATTATTTTCTTCATCCCCTTAAAGCCACTCCAGAGACGTTGCCAATTTCGCATATTCAATTAACAATTACAATTGTACTAAAGTACACCCGACCTTGATCGTGACACCAAGCGTACAGCTGGAATATGCACTTTTCATCTGTCTCAATTGTTCCAAGGGGTTTTAAAACAAGCACATTACATGCCAGGACATATAAAATTGTGCCATTGCTGTCACTTTGAATTGCGTGAACCTCTAGGTATAGAGGGCACTCGAGCGGTATATGTGTGGTGGTTTAAAATTTCTTCATGGTTAAATGCATAAGTTAACTTTCCTAAGATTTACATCTAGTTCCCTAGAAATGAGAAAAAATGGCTCGTCTCGAGGGTAGGAAGTAACCTTAAATATTTACCGAGACAAACTAAATTTGTCATTAGAAGCTTAGCTGATGTAGGGGTGCGACTTGAGGCATAAGCCGGGATGATAGTTATCTGATTGACAGCCAGACTGAATTTTGCCAAGCTAATCGCATGTTCCATCTCAGCAGAAAATTTGTTGCCGTACTTTTGGCCATTTGGCTGCCACTGTTCAGTGGTAGCGCGTTGGCTACTTCAGTTGCCATGACAACGACGAGTAGTGACTGCCACCCAGTAACTTCACAGGCTAATGAGGGCACGGCACAACAGGCAACCGTCCTCCACCATTACAGTCAAAATTCCGAGAACCAGAAACACACAACAGGACAACTTGATCAGCAGAGCTCCTCTTGTGCAGATTGTGGCGTTTGTCATTTTGCCTGTAGCGGATATTTGGCTACCATCGCCATACCGGCGATAGAAACCCAGATTGTGGCTCAGACCTATGCAATTTTTGTGGCACAGTTCCAATCTTTCACCTCTGCTCCCCTGGATCCTCCTCCCTTCTCCCGCGTTTAACGCGGGACGAGTGTCTTTGCAATTCCATACCTGCTGACCTTAAGTTGGCATAACACTCCCGTCCTGAATCGTTTGTTGGTCACTTGCGACTGCAATTTAACGAGGGTTCGGAACATGAAATTTTTTCTGAAATGTATGTCAGCCCATTGGGCGATCCATCTGGTTTTGACGGTGTTTTATGCTGCCTGGTTATTGCCAGTTTATGCGCTGGAGGACTCCATGTTGGGCGCGAATCTCCCCAGGCTGCTGGCCTATGCCCGGGAACATAATCCCGAGTTCGCTGCTATGCGCTATGAGGCAGACGCAGCTTTGCAAAGAGTGCAGTCAGCTGGAGCATTATCTGATCCGGTGCTGCGCGCCGAGTTGATGGACATCACTAATATGGGCTCGACCGGACCGCGCCTGCTGCCGTCGCAGGCCGGCAGTACGCGCTACACGTTGATGCAAAGCGCGCCGTGGTTTGGCAAGCGAGACTTGAGGCGAGAGGCAGCCGAGGCCGGCGCAAGTCAGGCGCAGGGACGTGCTGCTGCAACCTGGGCGGAATTGGCGATGCAAATCAAGTCGGTTTACGCGCAGTATTACTATGTAACGGGCAACCAGAAAATCACCCGCGACCTGCTCGATCTGGTGGCGCAGATGGAGCAGATCGCACAGGTGCGCTATGCCAACGGGCTTGCCGCACAGCAGGATGCGATACGGGCGCAAGTTGAACAAACGACCATGAAAACCGAGCTGGTCATGCTGGACAATTCCAAGAGACAAATCGAAGCACGGCTGAACGCCTTGTTGTCGCGTCCAGTGACCGAACCGCTTGCCGCCCCGCAACGTTTGCGCAGCATACCCGCAACGGCCAGCTTGGAAAATTATGCGGCGCTGGAAAATCGCATCCGTGAACACAACCCGGATTTGTTTATGGACGAGGCGGGTATCCGCGCGGGTGAAAAAAATCGCGATATTGTTTACAAAAACCGTTATCCGGATTTTGCGCTCGGTATTTCCCCGACCCAGTTTGGCACTGCGGTGAGCGAGTGGGGCGTGATGGTCGAACTCAATATTCCGTTGCAGCAAGAGTCGCGCCGTTCACAGGAACGCGAATCCGAGGCGATGCTTGCGGCAGCCAAGGCGCGCAAGGAGGCAACCGCCAACCGCGTCTTGTCTGCGCTAACTGAGAGCCTGTCAGGAATCGAAGCGGCGCAGCGCACCGAGTTGCTGAGCTCGGGCGGTTTGCTACCACAGGCGAATGTTACCTTTGAATCCGCGTTGATCAGCTATCAGACCGGCAAGGTGGATTTTGCGACGCTGCTGGATGCGGCACGACAAGTCCTGAACGCCAGACTGGAAGTGCTGAAAGCCCAGACGGAAGCGCAGATGCGTCTGGCTGAAATCGAACAACTGTTGGGAGAGGAACTATGAAGCAAATTAACGTGATGGTAATCGGGGTGCTGGCCGTTGTGGCAGTTGCCGCGACAGGCGGATATTGGTTGGGTGGTCAGAGGGCAGATGGCATCTCCTCCCCTGACAAGGGGAGGTCGGGAGGGGTTGAACCTGAACGCAAGATTTTGTATTACCGCAATGCAATGGGTTTGCCTGATACCTCGCCGGTACCCAAGAAAGACCAGATGGGTATGGACTATGTCCCGGTGTACGAAGGAGGGGAAGAGCAGGGCAGCGCCGCTTCGACAGGCTCAGGACAAGTAATCATCAGCGTCGAAAAGGTGCAAAAGCTGGGGGTGAAAACCGAGCGGGTCGAGCTGCGGACACTTGATAAAACCGTGCGCGCCGTGGGCAGAGTGGAAGTCAATGAGCGGCAAATCCACAACATCGCGCCCAAGTTCGAGGGTTGGATAGAAAAGTTGCATGTAAAGACCACTGGAGAACCGGTAAAAAAAGGACAGGCACTGTTCGATGTGTATAGCCCGGAATTGGTATCGGCGCAGCGTGAATATGCGGTTGCGATGCAAGGTGTTGCGGCATTGAAGGATGCGGATGGCAATACCAGACAGAGCATGCAACAACTCGCCGATGCCAGCCTGCAGCGCCTGAAGAACTGGGATATTTCCGAGCAACAGGTGAAGGATCTGGTCAAATCCGAGACGATCAAGCGTAGCCTGACCTTTGATGCCTTTCATACACCGGAGCATGGCATCGTGCTGGAAAAGAAGGCCTTCGAGGGGATGCGCTTCATGCCCGGTGAAATACTCTATCAGATTGCCGACCTATCCACGGTGTGGGTGGTGGCCGATGTGTTCGAACAGGATATCGCCTTGGTGAGGACCGGCGCCAAGGCAAAAGTGAAGATCAATGCCTACCCGGACAAGCTGTTCGACGCTGTCATTACTTATGTGTACCCGACCTTGAATCCGGCCACCCGTACCGTTTCGGTGCGTCTGGAGATGGCCAATCCGCAAGGGTTGCTCAAGCCCGCGATGTTTGCACAGGTGGAAATGTCGGTGATCGGCAAAGGCAAAGTGCTGACCGTGCCGACCTCAGCGGTGATTGACAGCGGCACGCGAGCTATCGTGCTGGTGCAATTGGCGGAAGGGCGCTTCGAGCCGCGTGAAGTCAGGTTGGGCAGCCGTAGCGATGAATATGTGGAAGTGTTGAATGGCGTAGCCAAAGGAGAGCAGGTAGTCGTGGCGGCCAATTTCCTGATAGACGCCGAAAGCAACCTCAAGGCAGCACTCGGCGGATTGGGGCACGCTCACGGTGGAGGTGCACCTCAAGGTGCGACGGAACAAGTAAAGCCAGCCGTAGTGGGGCATCAGGCAGAGGGTACGCTGGATGCAATCAATGCAGATGGTACGGCCAGCATCACGCACGGCCCGATCAAGACGCTGGGCTGGCCGGGTATGACGATGGACTTCGCGCTGGCCAATCCATCGCTGGTGAGCAGCATAAAGATTGGCAGCGCGATTACCTTTGAACTCGTCGAACGCCAGCCTGACGAATGGGTGATTTCCAAGCTGCAAGCGAAGATTAGCAAGTCTCACGAGGGGCACTGATATGCTGAATGCCATCATAGACTGGTCGGCGCGCAACCGATTTTTAGTGATCCTCGCGACGCTGTTCATCACACTGGCGGGCATTTACGCGGTGGTCAAAACCCCGCTGGACGCGCTGCCGGATTTGTCCGACGTGCAGGTGATCGTCTTTACCGAGTATCCAGGGCAGGCGCCGCAAGTGGTGGAAGATCAGGTCACCTACCCGCTGACCACTTCGATGATTTCGGTGCCGAAATCCAAGGTGGTGCGCGGCTTCTCAGTGTTTGGTGCATCTTTCGTGTATGTGATTTTCGAGGATGGTACCGATCTTTATTGGGCGCGTTCGCGGGTGCTGGAATATCTCAACTTCGCTTCCGGAAAATTGCCCAAGGGCGTGACGCCGCAGATCGGCCCGGATGCGACCGGCGTGGGCTGGGTGTACCAGTACGCGGTGATCGGCGTGAACAAGACGCTGGCCGAGCTGCGCACCATCCAGGATTGGTATCTGCGTTATCAGCTCACCAAGGCACACGGGGTATCGGAAGTGGCTTCTGTCGGCGGCTTCGTGCAGCAGTATCAGGTGATCGTGGATCCGGTGAAGCTGCGCGCGTATGGCATCCCGCTGATGAAGGTCACGCAGGTGATCCGCGACTCCAACCGCGATGTCGGCGGGCGTGTGGTGGAAATGGCCGAGACCGAGTACATGGTGCGCGGCAGGGGCTATCTGCGCGGTAAGGGCGACATCGAGAATCTGGTGGTGAAATCGGAGATGGGCACGCCGGTGCTGATCCGCGACATTGCGCGTGTCGAGCTCGGCCCGGACGAGCGGCGCGGCCTCACCGAGTTGAACGGCGAGGGTGAAGTGGTGTCTGGTATCGTCATGGCGCGCTTTGGCGAGAATGCACTGGAGGTGATCCACAACGTCAAGGCCAAGATCGCCGAGATCGCCCCCGGCTTGCCGGAAGGTGTGAAGATCGAGACGATGTACGACCGTTCCGATCTAATCCACCGCGCCATCGCAACCCTGAAAGGCACGCTGCTTGAAGAAAGCGCTATCGTCGCACTGGTGTGCATCGTGTTCCTGATGCATGTGCGCAGCGCGCTGGTGGCGATTGTGATGCTGCCCATCGGTGTGCTGATCGCCTTCATCGCGATGCGTGCGCTGGGCATGAACTCCAATATCATGAGCTTGGGCGGGATTGCGATTGCGATCGGCGCGATGGTGGACGCGGCGATTGTGATGATAGAGAACGCGCACAAACATCTGGAGCGGTTGAAGGAGGGCGAGTCGCGCTTCGAAGCGATGCTGGCGGCGTGCAAGGAAGTTGGCCCCGCATTGTTTTTCTCGCTGCTGATCATCACCGTGTCGTTCCTGCCGGTATTCACGCTGGAGGCGCAGGAAGGTCGGCTGTTCTCGCCGCTGGCCTTCACCAAGACCTTCTCGATGGCCGGTGCGGCGTTGCTGTCCATTACGCTGGTGCCGGTGCTGATGATGCTGTTTATCCGCGGCAAGCTCATGCCGGAACACAAGAATCCGCTGAATCGTTTCCTGATCTGGGCTTATCGTCCGATCATCGCGGCGGTGATGCGGCGGAAGAAAACCACCATTGCGACAGCCATGGTGCTGCTAGTTTTGACCCTCTATCCGGCGATGCGCCTGGGCAGCGAATTCATGCCGACGCTGAACGAGGGCACGCTGCTCTACATGCCCGCGTCCTTGCCCGCGATGTCGATGACCAAGGCGGCGGAACTGCTGCAGACGCAGGACAGGATCATCAAGAGTTTTCCTGAAGTCACATCGGTGTATGGCAAGGCGGGACGCGCGCAGACGGCCACCGATCCGGCGCCGCCGGAGATGTTCGAGACCGTGATCAATCTCAGGCCGGAGGCCGAATGGCGACCCGGCATGACCATAGACAAACTGATCGCGGAGATGGACCAGGCGCTGCAATTTCCGGGCATGGCCAACTCGTGGACCATGCCGATCAAGGCGCGCCTCGACATGCTCGCCACCGGCATCCGCACGCCGATCGGCATCAAGGTGTTCGGCAAGGATCTGCAGGAGATCGAGCGCGTAGCCAGGGATATCGAAGCGGCGGTCAGGAAGGTTCCGGGCACCACCAGCGCCTTTGCCGAGCGCATTACCGGCGGGTTTTACCTCGATATTGTGCCGGATCGGGACGCGCTGGCGCGCTACGGAATGGCAATAGGCGACTTGCAGGATGTCATCTCCACCGCTCTGGGCGGCGAAATGGTCACGACCACAGTGGAAGGCCGCGAACGTTTTGGCGTCAGCGTCCGCTATCCGCGCGAGTTACGCAGCAGTCCGGACCTGATCGCGCGCGAAGTGCTGGTGCCGGGCATGGACGGCGCGATGATCCCGCTCGGCCAACTCGCCAGGATAGAAGTAGTCAAGGGCGCGCCCGCGATCCGTACCGAGAACGCGCTGCTCTCCGCCTACATCTTTGTCGACATCCGCGACCGCGATATCGGCTCGTATGTGGCTGAAGCGCGCAAGGCGGTAACGGCACAGGTGAAATTCCCGCCCGGCTATTACGCGACATGGAGCGGGCAATTCGAATACATGGAGCGCGCTACCGCGAAGATGAAGATCGTCATACCGATCACCCTGCTGATCATCTTCCTGTTGCTGTACCTCAATTTCAGGCGCGTCAGCGAAACCCTGATCGTGATGCTCTCGGTGCCATTCGCCACGGTGGGCGGGGTATGGCTGCTCTGGCTGCTGGACTACAACCTGTCGGTCGCCGTGGTGGTGGGGTTCATCGCGCTGGCCGGGGTGGCGGCGGAAACCGGGGTGGTGATGCTGATCTATCTGGAGCATGCCTGGGAACGGATCAAGGCTAAACGTGCAACTGAAGGACAAGAGCCGACGCCTGGCGACCTCTATGCGGCGGTCATGGAGGGCGCGGTAAATAGGGTACGTCCGAAGATGATGACGGTAGTCGCAATCATGGCCGGTCTGCTGCCCATCATGTGGGGAATCGGTACCGGATCCGAGGTGATGCGCCGCATCGCGGCACCGATGGTGGGCGGGATGATTTCCTCGACGATGCTGACGCTGATTGTGATTCCTGTTTTATATGCCTTGGCCAAGACGCGCGAAATTAAACTGTTGTCTTCTAGAGAGGGTAAGCAATGATAGAAATTATTCCAAATTGGCATCCGGTGTTCGTACATTATCCGATCGCCTTTGCCACAGCAGCAGCATTCTTTATGGGTATAGGACTGGTATTCAAATCCAAGTCGTGGGCAGCACAATGCGTAGTATTCAGTCGCTGGATGCTTTGGGCTGCAGCCTTGTTTGCCAGCATTGCAGCGGTTTTTGGTTGGTTCGCCTATAACAGTGTTGATCACGATGATCCGGGACACCTGGCTATGACCTTGCATCGTAACTGGGCGTTAGTGTCTCTCAGCGTGTTGGTATTGCTCGCTGCTATAGACTTGTGGCCAAGGCGTGCTGTTGTATCACCATCGTATGGATTTCTGACTTTACTTATCGCTGCTTGGCTGCTAGTCATCAGCACGGCTTGGCATGGTGGTGAAGTAGTATTTAGGCATGGCTTGGGCGTGATGTCCATACCTACACCTGAGAGCCATGACCATGAACACGGCGTAGTGCATAGTGAAACACACATGGAAGGTGAGGCCATGAGCGTGCATGGTCATGATGGCGAAGCGCATAGCGAGCATCCGCATGATGTGGATCCCGTTGGTAAAACACCCGCTGTAATTGGTACAGAAATGCCAGCCAAGAAGGCAGGGCACACCCATGCGCCGGGAACACCACCACATCAAGATTAACAAGGTAAATCAGAAACGCGCCGCGCTATACGACGCCAATATTTTTGAAGAGGTTATTGACTATGAAGCGCATCACACTCCAAGCACAGAAATTACCCGATCAGCCGCGCCGCACACTTCTGCATGGCTTGGCAGCGGGCGGCGTCGCATTAGGTATGGCGCCTTGGACTTCTCTGTTCGCCGCGACCAAAGCCTCGGGCAACAGCCAAGTGCTCAGCGGGGCAGAATTTGAATTAACCATTGCGAAAACGCCGGTTAACTTTACCGGCAAGACGCGCATGGCGACCACAATCAACGGTGCGATTCCTGGCCCCATATTGCGCTGGCGTGAGGGTGATGC
>JBAQWL010000235.1:0-4610 GCA_049298895.1 Gallionella sp. | reverse complement strand
ATGCTCAAAAAACAGAAACGCAAACTGATCGAAAAGGACGCGACGCGCGCACAAGTCCAAAGAGTCGAAGAACGGATTACCAGGGAGATGCGAAAATTGAACGAAGCTGTTTCTAAAGCATCGCCTTAAGACGCGCCATGATAAAATAAATAAAAACTAGTTAATTTTTTAATGGAACCAGCATGCTTACGCAAACGCGATTAAAACAATTGTTAGACTACAATCCCGAGACGGGCGTTTTTACGCGGCGTGTTGTAATCAGCAACCGCACAAAAGTAGGCGATGTTGCAGGCACTCTTAATGCCAAGGGATATATCATAATAAGGGTCGATGGTAAGCAGTATTTAGCCCACCGACTCGCGTGGTTATGCGCTCAAGGGGAATTTCCTCCGAATGAAATTGACCACATCAACGGCATAAAAACAGATAACAGAATCTGCAATCTGCGCGCGGCTACTCGCTCTGAAAATGCAATGAACCAAAATATGAACGCCCGCAATACCTCCGGATTCAAGGGTGTAAGTTGGAGTAAGTTGCGTCAAAAGTGGTATGCGCACTGTCAGGTAAACGGCAAGAAGCATTATCTTGGTTGTTTCGATACAGCCGAAAAGGCCTCCGCTATTTACGAGCAGTTCGCTACCATTCGTCACGGGGAATTTTATTGCAACATCTTAATGACGTAATATGTACATAAAAGCAAGGTCGATAGAATCATCAGCGTCCAGACACCGGCGAGCAATATCTGCATGACTTGTTCCGGCGCACAAATAAGCAACACCAGAAACAAAATGAAAATAACGAGTAGTTCCATGCGCGTATTATAGCAGCATTGCATAAATTAGAAACTGCGAGTAATGTAACCGAGACCGTCGAGATGACGGACAATTCCCACAGCGCCATTGCCGAAGGATAAACATCATGTCAACGCAGTTCTACACCTACTTGCACTGCCGCCCGGACGGGATGCCGTTCTATGTTGGGAAGGGGCATGGTAAGCGTGCATATCGACTGCACAGAGAAGAGAACACACATCATCAGCGTATTGTTGCAAAACATAACGCTCATAATATCCAAGTATTTATCTTTCCTTGCGACACAGAACAACAAGCCCTCGCTGACGAAATTCAGCAGATCGCCCAATTACGTCGTGAAGGCTATACGCTGTGCAACCAAACTAATGGCGGTGATGGTTCGAGCGGATACACGCATACGCCAGGAGCCCGCGCCAAAATGTCCGTAGCCAAAAAAGGTAGAAAGCACTCTGCTGAGAATATAGCGAAAAGAGTGGCAGCACTAATCGGAAGAAAGCGACCCCCCGAAGTTGGCAGAAAAGTTTCGGCATCAAAAAAAGGAAAACCAAGACCGGATATGATTGGCAACAAATTTAATGTTGGCAGAAAACTGTCCTCAGAGCATCGCGCAAAAGTGTCTACATCTTTGATTGGCAATAAGCGTGCTCTTGGCAGAATAATGTCTGCGGAAGAAAGGGCAAGTCGATCTGGTAGAAAACAAACTGCTGAAGAAAAGAAGCAAAGATCTATATCTTGCAAAGCTGCATGGATAATGCGTAAAGGAAAAATATCATGACTGCTGTTGCTCTGAGCCCACAACCAAAACTCCAGTTCAACCAAGGAAATCTTCCTTTAGCGGGTGGTTTGCTGTACACATATTTGGCGGGAACGACGACCAAGGCTACGACCTATACTGATTCAACTGGGGCTACACCCAACGCGAATCCGATTGTGCTTAATGCGAACGGTGAAGCTGACGTTTACCTAACCTCTGGTATTCTATACAAGTTCACCCTCAGTCCGAGTACGGACACCGATCCGCCAACGAATGCATATTGGACGGTCGATAACCTTTTTGGCAACTCTGTCTTACCTCTCCCCTACGCGGACGCCGGTGGCACCGCAGACGTAATTACTGCAACCTATCTTGTGAACGACCCCACGCTGGTCGATGGCTACACGCTCTTGCTCGACATCGGCACGACCAATGCGACGACCACGCCGACCTTTGCGCCTACCCTGAACGGAGTGTTGCAGACGGCCAGAACTATCCAGAAAATGGTTGGGAACGTGAATACCGCACTTGTAGCAGGCGATCTGCAGGGCGTGGCGATGCTGGTGTACGACTTGGGTAATCTGGTGTGGATATTGCAGAATCCAGCAGTGGCCAATGCGGCCGTATTATCAGCCACTAATCAATCTGGTGGAACGGTAAATGCTACTGGAGGAATTAGACGCGCCGGAGTTTTATTGATAAGTGATACAGCTCCTACTATTGCCAGTGGATTTGGTACTGCCTCACCTTCGATATCAAGGACAAACGGCTCGGCAGCATTTACAGTTAACACCACTTCTGGAACAACCAATGTTGGAACTTTAACATTTCCTGCTGCCCCAAATGGCTGGAGTTGCATGGCAGTATCAGAAGTATCAGGAACTGAGCAATATTTGATAACTGCAATATCTACCACTTCTGTACAAGTTAATTGTGTTAACAGCACCACAGGAAGTGCAGCAAATTTTGCTACCAATAGCAAAATCAATTTTATTGCTGTGCCATTTTAGAACCTAACCCCAATCCCAAGCGAAAAATTATGAACCACAGCCCCGCCCTCAATGCCGATAGTCACATACTGAAACGCCTTGCGGTATTCGGTGGGAAGGTAGTAGGCAACAGCAAAATGAGCAAGGCCGGTAAGTGCAAAATACCCGTCAACTCGACCGACAGAAGGATGTTTGCCAAGGATAGCATTCTGCTCATGGTAGTTTGGATTGCGCGCTATGTTGCGAGTCTGTGCCCAATCCATAGTGTGCAGCGTCAGATAGGTGGCTTCGCGGTAGGTATCTTCACGACTCCATTCATCCGCCCAAGCAGATGACGAAACAAGCAGCAAGGCAAGAATGAATTTAAACATGATGTGCTCCTAAATAGCGTTGAGTGAGTATGTGGCTCTCCAGAGATTTAGGCTCCTTCAAGTTACCCGCGTCTCCACGCGACCACGAGCAAATGATGCGCCGAATTTTGATTTAATGCAAGGAGTAAGTAATGGACTGGAGCTTAGTAATACAAGCAGGGATTGCACTGGCGATGGCATTGGCAGTTTACGTTGGCATCCGAAGTGATCTTGCTGCCATGCACGAGCGTATCAAAGCTGCTGATGCGCGGATCGACGTTGTAGCGGCGGAGGCGAATAAAGCGCATGACCGCATTGATGGTTGGTACAGGACAGAGCATCGGCCATGACATGCGCGATGATGCCCAACTTGCGGCCCTCACGTCTCACGCAATGGCGCAATGGGAAGCAACTCACGGGGGAATCATGCACATCCAAATAGTAAGAGGTCTATCAGCCCCGCACGGCACAGTCGGCAAACTGGACACCGGCATGGGGTTCACCTGTGACACACTGGAATTGCAGTGGGCCGACAATCGACGCGGAGTTTCCTGCATCAAACCAGCGCCAGGCGAAGCGCCGGAAACTTATTCCGCCGTTATCTGGTACTCACCCACATTCAAGCGCGATGTGGTGCGACTGGAGGATAAGTTTGGGCGGCACGATGTACTTTTACACAATGGTAATTTTGCAAGTTCGATACCCGGTGAAATCTCGCAAATACACGGCTGTACCGAGGTCGGGCGCGGCTACGGGCAGATCAGGATGCCACGTAACCATGAGGTGACACAGTTCGGCATCCTGCACAGCGTAGCCACGCTGGAGGCACTGATTGAACACATCAGGGAATGCGTGGGAAATAACGAATTCACGGTGACGTATTCATGGGGCGCTGAATGAACTACAACGCGATTCAGGATGCGAAAGGTGATACCAGCTCAATGCGGGTAATCATGTTGGCATGGGTGGCAGATCGTTGCGTTGCGCGACCAGCTCGGCGCGATCGTATAGGGGGCGGCATGCTGAATATCCTGCTGATCTACGCGCTACTGACCCTGGAGGTGATGTTCGCGACATTCATATTCTTCTGCGCCGTGCTGAAACTGCGCGACGCGCGAGACCGGGAGTTGCTGCAAGACGTGCCGCCGGTGATTCGCCTGTTCGCCTATTCCACGCTGGCGATCGGACTGGTGCTGGACGTTGCGCTCAACATATTACTGTCGCCCATTCTGCTGGAGCCGCCACAGGAATGGCTGACAACCGACAGGATGAAGCGCCTGAAGCACGGTGGCAACGACTGGCAACGCGCCTGTGCGCGCTGGATGTGCAAGCAGCTCGATTCATTGGACGACAACCACTGCGGAGGATGATTGATGGACGTGGCAACCTTTAACAGTGTATTGATCGGCCTGCTGGCTACCTGCTTCGCGCTCTTGATGCTGCTGCTCGGCTGGATCGGGGCGCGGGCGCATGCCAAGCTGGACGAGACGATCAAGATATTGCGCGCCATCGAGCGCGATCTGCGCGGCGATCTATCCAAGATCGACCGGCGCGTGACGCGCATCGAGGACCATCCTGCGCTGGCCAGTCCCCCGTTGTTGCGTGAAGCATGATGAAACCGGTCACCGCACTGCTGGACTTCATCGACGAACGTGCCGTGGTGCGCCGCACGGTGCTGTTCTTCACGTTGTGGATGACCTACTGG
>JBAQWL010000234.1:0-5604 GCA_049298895.1 Gallionella sp. | reverse complement strand
GTAATGCGTGCCATGATTTACTCCGGGTTCTGTAATTGGTTGATCAAATCCTGATAACGGGTCAATTGCCTTGTGCTGCGCAATTTGGCGGCCAAAACCACCGAATTGAGTTCGCGCAATGCCTCGTTCAAGTTGTCGTTAATGATAACATAATCGAATTCGGCTACATGGGCGACATCTTGTCGTACTGCTGCCATGCGCTTGGCGATCACGGCGCTATTGTCTTTGCCGCGCTTTTTCAGCCGCTCTTCCAGTGCTTGCCGTGAAGGTGGCAAGATGAACACGCTGATAGATGCAGGGAATAGTCGGCGAATTTGTGCTGCGCCTTGCCAGTCTATCTCCAGCAGGATGTCCCGTCCTCGCGTGTTCTCATGGTTTATCCAGGTTTGCGAAGTTCCATAGAGATTGCCATAGACTTCAGCACTTTCAAGAAACTCACCACGTTTCGCCATGGCAAGAAACGTATCGCGACTGACGAAATGATAGTCCTTTCCGTCATGTTCGCCTGGGCGAGGGTCGCGCGTGGTGTAGGAGACCGACATGTCGATTTGCGGATTGATGTTGAGCAGTGCTTGCACCAAACTGGTTTTTCCCGCACCGGATGGCGCACTGATGATAAACAGGTCTCCTGACATGATTTACTCCAAGTTTTGAATTTGTTCGCGCATCTGCTCGATAAGTATCTTCATTTCCATCGCGCTGCGCGATACTTCTGCACCTACCGATTTTGAACCGAGCGTATTGGCCTCGCGGTTCAGTTCCTGCATCAAAAAATCCAGCCGTTTTCCCACTGCTCCGCCGTGTGCAAGGATACGGCGCAACTCGGAGAGATGGCTGGCAAGCCGGGACAGCTCTTCGTCCACGTCGATCTTGCCGGCGAATAACGAGATCTCCTGGCGGATGCGCTCGTCCCAGGCATCCTGTATCGGGGCGTTTTGTATCACCTCGCGCAGACGTACGGCGAGCTTTCGCTCATATGCTGCGATCGCGGCAGGCACATGCGGAATTACCCCGTCGCGCAGCGCCTCGATCTTCTCAACGCGCTCCAGCAGAAATTCCTTGAGTTTTTCGCCTTCGCGAGCACGTGCGGCGGAGAATTCCTGTAACGTGGTTTGCAACAAGTCGAACAGGTTGGCGCGCAATTCATCGGCAGAAGCGCCGGGCGTTTCCAGTACTCCGTTCCAGCGTAGCACATCGGTTACGGTCAGGGATCTGGCATCCGGTAGCGTAACCTGAACCTCCTTGTTCCATGAAGCGAGCTGACGCAATAGATCGTGATTCAACGCGGCGGTGCTTTGCAAGGATCGCGTGACGTAGTTGATGCGGCACTCCACCTTGCCGCGCTGCAATTGTGCGGCGATCGCTTCGCGCAACATGCCCTCAAAACCGCGCAACTCATCGGCCATGCGCAGTTGAATGTCAAGATAGCGATGGTTTACGGAGCGTAGTTCCAGCGACAATGAGCCGCTGTCGAGTTCAGTGCTGGAGGTGGCATAGCCGGTCATGCTCAGTATCATGGAGAGGCCTTTGAAAAAAAGCTGTGCTGAAGTGACGCATTATATTACGATTGCACCCTGTGAAATTATTGGATGCAACACTAGAGCTTATGAACTTCTCGATACACCAGGCAAGCCACATCGGCAATCGCAAATTTAATCAGGATCGCGCCGCTTATTCCTACAGCAGCGACGCATTGATGTTAGTGTTGGCTGATGGTATGGGCGGGCACTTGAAAGGTGAGTTAGCTGCGACTGCAATCATCGATACATTTGTCAGCTTCTTCGGCGAGCAGGCACAGCCCCATATTGCAGACCCAATGCAATTTCTTGAAAGTACCATGAGGATTGCACACGAGCGTATCTTGGAGTTTTCCCACGAAATGGGATTGGGAGGCTTCCCGGGATCAACGTGCGTAGCAGCACTAATACAGGACGATAAATTGTACTGGGGACATGCCGGAGATTCGCGGTTCTATCTGTTGCGAGATGATGCGGTGCTTACCAGGACACACGACCACTCTATGGTGTCCCAATGGGTTGATTCTGGCGTGATCAGCGTTGAGGAAGCGCGAATTCATCCTCATCGCAACCAAATCACCAATTGTTTGGGCGGCGCTGACGAAATATATTATATGGAGCCGGGCGGACCGCTAGCACTACAATCCGGAGATATTGTGTTGCTCGGCAGCGATGGATTATGGGGGCCATTTAACGACGAAGAATTAGCCAAATCTTTTAATTCGCGCCCGGTGTTGGATGTGCTAAATGAGCTGATTGTCCGCGCCGTGGAGCTCGGAAATGGACGTTCGGACAATACCACTGGCGTAGTAGTGCGTTGGGGTCGCGGTGAAGTTGCTCGTGATACTGTCAAGCAGGTTTGCCACATCCTGGAAGTTTAAGAGTAATTAATTCCGCCCTATATCCTTCACTTTCTCGAATTATTAGCCATGCGCCCCAGTCAAAGACTGCCCAACCAGCTGCGCGAAATACAGATCACCCGCAGCTATATAAAGCATGCTGAAGGTTCGGTGCTGATCAAGTGTGGCGACACTAAAGTCATTTGCACTGCCAGCGTCGAAGAGCGCGTACCACCGCATAAAAAGGGCAGTGGCGAAGGCTGGGTTACAGCGGAATACGGCATGTTGCCACGCTCCACCGGCGAGCGTATGAACCGAGAAGCGGCGAAAGGCAAACAATCTGGGCGTACACAAGAAATACAACGTTTAATCGGGCGTAGCCTGCGTGCTGTGGTGGATTTGAAAAAATTGGGCGAGCGCACCATCCAAATTGATTGTGACGTGATCCAGGCAGACGGCGGCACGCGCACTGCAAGCATCACCGGAGCGTTTGTTGCACTGCATGACGCAGTAAGCGGGCTGATGGTCAAGGGAGCGGTGAAGGAAAGCCCACTTAGGGATTTCATCGCCGCAATTTCCGTCGGCATCTATCAAGGCACACCCGTGCTGGATTTGGATTATGTTGAAGACTCGGCTTGCGATACCGATATGAACGTGGTGATGTTGGGCAGCGGTCATTTTGTCGAAGTGCAGGGCACGGCGGAAGGGCATCCTTTCAGTCGAGATGAAATGGATATCCTGCTGGAGCTGGCACGGGGCGGTATCGCCGAACTAATCGTGAAGCAGCAGGCAGCGTTGGAGTGTACCTGATATACCTATCCACTTTCCTTTTGTCTGAGCAGGGCTGAGTGCTTTGAAAAAACTTGTTATCGCCTCCAGCAATCCAGGCAAGCTGACCGAGTTTAGAGTCTTGCTGTCACCACTGGGCATCGAGGTCGTTACCCAGGCACAACTGGGCATTAGTGAAGCCGAAGAGCCGCACCCTACTTTTATTGAGAATGCCTTAGCCAAGGCTCGCCATGCCAGCCAAGAAAGTGGCCTCCCCGCGCTGGCGGACGATTCCGGCATTTGTGTTGATGCGCTCAACGGCATGCCGGGTGTGATGTCCGCACGTTTTTCCGGTTTCCCAAAGTCAGACGAACGCAATAACCGTGCCTTGCTGGATGCTATGAAATCTCATACTGACCGTCGTGCGCATTACTATTGTGTGCTGGTGTTGATGCGTTCGGCAGACGATACTCAACCGCTGATTGCCGAAGGAGAGTGGCACGGTGAAATATCATTGCAACCGGCGGGCGATGGAGGATTTGGCTATGACCCGCTGTTCTGGTTGCCAGCGGTGTGCAAGACCAGTGCGCAATTGGAACATGAGCATAAACATGTCATCAGCCATCGTAGCAAGGCGTTGAAGGTGTTGCTGGAAAAGCTGAAGGTGCTGTAGTGAGTAGTGTGGGCGGGGGATTGCCCATACAACATTATGCAAGTACGCTGCAGGGTGTTATTTCACCGTCTTTACACAGTTTCCCCCACAGTCCTTGGCGGACTGCAAGGCCTCATCGGCGCGAGCAAACAAGCTACCCAAAGTATCGTCCGAATGAACTTGGCTGATGCCTATGGATAGGGTGATTGATGGCAAAGCGTCCCCGCTGGGAAGCACAATCAAAGAATGGTTGGCAGCCGTCTTGAGTCTTTCCGACGCAGTAAGGGCATAGGCTAAAGGCGTGTCCGGGAAAAAAACCGCGAATTTTTCATCACTATGGCGTCCCGCCTGGTCATTCGGGCGCAGGCAGGATAATATGGTGTGCGCGACATCTCGTAGCGCTTGGTCGCTGCCAAGTTGCCCATGTCTACGGCTAAATTCTTTGAACTGATCTATTTCAAGAATCAGCAGGCAGTCCGGTTTTTTGTCCAAAATGCCGCGATGCAAGTGGCGGTCAAATTTTTCTCGTGTCCAGTGCTGATTGTAAAACCCGGTCACTTCGTCAATCATTGACTTGCTTGAAAATCCATGCTGCTTTTCGAGGCTTTCCGCCGCGACTTGATTGGTATTGCGAATCCGGCTGGTCAACATGTTAAGCATGTTATGTGCAGCTGCATGGGAGTTGTTGATCAACTCCCATAGCACGGCGTGCTCAATGGCAAGCAATGTACAATCCGTGGCGGCGATGACATACGCGGAAACAGGCGCGTCTCCAAGCATGGACATCTCACCGACACACTCTCCTTGGCCCAGAATGGCAATTGGGTCGCTTTCAGCTTCCTTCGCCTGGATGCGCAGGCGTCCGGAAAGAATAATGTAGATAGTTTTATTCGGCTGATTGGGAGCGAGAAGAACCTGGCCGGAAGGCAAGGTGTGCTGTTGAGATCCAGTTAAATGCTGTGACAGTAAATGAACAGGAATCCCAATGAACAAGGGGGCTGATTCCAGTACTTTGACAATTTCGGAAGAGTGGATCATGTGGTGACCATTGTATATTATTTGCCGAAAGCATCAGCGACACACTTGGCGTAAGACTTACACCGTTACAGCATTGTAAAACAATATACATCCGGCGGGACAATCGTTGCAAAAAAGTTCTTTATGGGCGTGCAAAAATTCATTTTGCAACTGACAGCAACTCCAGTTCTTGCCTGAAGGGCATGAGCTTGGTAGGGTGTGTCCCGAATCCCGATTTATCACACTGTGCAGGCAATTCAATATGACCACGACCATACACTCCCTGCAAGCAGTAGCCCTAAAATCTCAAGCGGTGAATTTTCGTGCCTTGCCGCCGCTATCTCTGTATATCCATATTCCATGGTGTGTACGTAAATGTCCGTATTGCGATTTCAATTCGCATGAGGCACATGGTGTGCTCCCGGAGCAGGAGTATGTAGCAGCGCTGATTCGCGATCTGGAACTGGCTTTGCCGTTGATCTGGGGGCGCAAGGTATATACGGTGTTTTTTGGCGGCGGCACGCCCAGCTTGTTCAGCGGTGAGAGCATTGCACAGATCATGCGCAACCTGCGCATGCTGCTGCCGTTGGACATCAATGCAGAAATCTCCTTAGAAGCGAATCCAGGCACGGTCGAAGCTGATCACTTCGCGGCCTATCGTGAGGCTGGGGTAAATCGTTTGTCGTTGGGTATCCAGAGTTTCAACGACACGCATCTCAAGGCACTGGGGCGTATCCACTCAGCCGATGAGGCCAGGTGCGCCATCGCTGTCGCGCAGCAGCACTTCGATAATATCAATCTGGATTTGATG
>JBAQWL010000233.1:0-2205 GCA_049298895.1 Gallionella sp. | reverse complement strand
TCCGTGTGGTGACTAACGCCACCAAGCCGGAAATCAAGGCTGCCGTGGAGTTGCTGTTCAAGGTTGAGGTGGATAGCGTCCAGGTGGTGAACGTCAAAGGCAAGGTCAAGCGGTTCGGTAAAATTTCAGGCCGTCGCAAGGACTGGAAAAAGGCATATGTCGCCCTGAAGCCTGGCCAAGAAATCAATTTCGCAGCGGGCGAGTAGGAGAGAAACGATGGCAATTATAAAAGTTAAACCGACATCTCCGGGCCGACGCGCTGTAGTAAAAATCGTCACGCCGGAACTGCACAAGGGCAAGCCTCACGCGCCACTGCTGGAAAGCCAGTCGCGCAATGCCGGCCGTAACCATCATGGCCGCATTACCGTGCGGCATCAGGGTGGCGGACACAAGCAGCATTACCGTGTGGTCGATTTCAAGCGCGACAAGGACGGTATTCCGGCTAAAGTCGAACGTCTGGAATATGACCCGAACCGCAGCGCGCATCTGGCTCTGCTGTGCTACGCCGACGGCGAGCGCCGTTATGTTATTGCGGCCAAAGGCGTGAGCGTGGGCACTCAACTGGTGAGCGGTTCGGATTCTCCGATCAAGCCGGGCAACACACTGCCTTTGCGTAACATTCCGGTGGGCACCATCATTCACTGTATCGAAATGCAGCCCGGCAAGGGCGCTCAGATGGCCCGCTCCGCCGGCGCTTCCGTGCAGCTGATGGCCCGTGAGGGAGCTTACGCCCAGGTGCGTTTGCGCTCCGGTGAGGTGCGCAAGGTGCATGTGGACTGCCGAGCGACCATTGGCGAAGTCGGCAATTCCGAGCATAACCTGCGTTCCATCGGCAAGGCCGGTGCGATGCGCTGGCGCGGTGTTCGTCCGACAGTGCGCGGCGTTGCGATGAACCCTGTCGACCACCCGCACGGTGGCGGCGAAGGCAAGACCGCAGCAGGCCGTCATCCGGTCAGTCCGTGGGGCACGCCGACCAAGGGCTACCGTACGCGGAGCAACAAGCGCACATCCGGCATGATCGTGAATCGCCGTCCGTCGAATAAGAGGTAACAGATATGGCACGTTCTATTAAAAAAGGTCCATTTGTTGATGCGCACCTGATCACCAAGGTGGATGCGGCACGCGCAACTCATGACAAGCGCCCGATCAAGACCTGGTCGCGCCGCTCCACGGTGATGCCGGATTTCGTTGGTTTGACGATCGCTGTACACAACGGCAAGCTGCACATCCCCGTGTACATTTCGGAAAACATGGTCGGCCACAAGCTGGGTGAATTTTCGCTGACGCGCACTTTCAAAGGGCATGCGGCGGATAAGAAAGCCAAGAGATAAGAGAGGCTATGATGAGAGTTAGTGCTGTATTACGCGGTACCCGGCTGTCGGCGCAAAAAGGCCGGCTGGTTGCCGATCAGATTCGCGGCTTGCCCGTTGACCGTGCGTTGAACATTCTGACATTCAGCCCGAAGAAGGGCGCGGTGATTATCAAGAAAGTGCTGGAGTCCGCGATTGCCAACGCCGAGCACAATGAGGGCGCCGACATTGACGAACTCAAGGTTGCGACCATTCTGGTGGACGAGGGTTCGACGATGAAGCGTTTCCGTGCACGTGCGAAAGGTCGAGGCGCGAGGATTCTCAAGCCTACCTGCCATATCACAGTCACTGTCGGAAACTAAGAGGAAAGAACATGGGACAGAAGATTCATCCAATCGGTTTTCGCCTGAGTGTGCTCAAGAACTGGACGTCGAAGTGGTATGCCAACAGCAAGAATTTTGCGGGTATGCTGGCTGATGACATCAAGGTGCGCGATTTTCTCAAGAAGAAGCTGGCGCATGCTTCAGTGGGCAGGATCATTATTGAACGGCCAGCTCGTAACGCCAGAATCTCGATTTTCAGCGCCCGCCCGGGTGTGGTGATCGGCAAGAAGGGCGAGGATATCGAAGCATTGAAATCCCAGCTGCAGAAGTTGATGGGCGTGCCGGTGCACCTCAATATCGAGGAAATCCGCAAGCCTGAAATCGATGCGCAATTGATCGCCGAAAATATCGCGCAGCAGCTTGAGAAACGCATCATGTTCCGCCGTGCCATGAAGCGTGCGATGCAGAACGCCATGCGTCTGGGTGCTCAAGGCATCAAGATCGAAAGCGCCGGTCGCCTGAATGGCGCCGAGATCGCACGTACCGAATGGTATCGCGAAGGTCGTGTGCCA
>JBAQWL010000232.1:0-9633 GCA_049298895.1 Gallionella sp. | reverse complement strand
GTGCTCAGTGCCGACATCGAAGCACGCCGTGCCGCACTTCACCAAATTCAGATGCTATCAGGGGCAAGGCGCTCCGTACCGTTGCACTAGGGTCTCCAGGATGATAACTTTACTTGCATTTGTTGGCGCAATTGGACTGCTGGTGGTGTTCCATGAGTTTGGGCATTATTGGGTGGCGCGCCGTTGTGGTGTGAAAGTGCTGCGCTTCTCGGTAGGTTTCGGAAAAGTGATTTACAGCAAACGCTTTGCCAATAACTCCACCGAATGGGTGGTCTCAGCAATTCCGCTAGGTGGGTACGTCAAAATGGTGGATGAGCGCGAAGGAGAGGTCGTTGCAGAGGATATTCAATACGCCTTCAATCGAAAACCAGTATTGCAACGCATGGCGATTGTGGTGGCTGGGCCGCTGGCAAATTTTTTGTTGGCCATCGTGTTGTATTGGGCTACGTTTGTGTATGGTGTGCCGGGATTAAAGCCTGTGTTAGGCGATGTGCCTCTTGGCTCGCCAGCTGCCTTTGCACAACTGCAAACGGGTCAGACCATCATCAGCATCAATGGTGAGACCATCGCGAGCTGGCAGGAACTGCGCTGGCGCTTGTTGGAGTTATCGCTTCGCCAAGCTGAGGTGAACATCGAAACCCGTAGTGCAGACGGTGTGGTGAAGAGCCATATGCTGGACGTGAGCAGCCTGGAAGCGAACGATATGGAGGGTGAGTTTCTCGATAAGGTCGGCCTGCATTTGTATCAACCTGTCATCTTGCCGGTTGTCGGCAATGTGGTGGTAGGTAGCGTGGCACAACTCGCCGGCCTGAAGGAGGGCGACCAGATTTTGCGTGCAAATTACGTCGAGATGGACAGTTGGAGTGATTTTGTAGATGTGGTGCGCTCACATCCCGAACAGACTATTCAGCTACAGGTAAAGCGAGGTGAGATAACGCTGAATATTGCAGTGGTACCGCAAGCCATAGTCGAGTCCGGCAAGACGGTAGGCAAGATTGGTATGGCTCCGAAAATAGATAGAGAAGAGTGGCAGGCGATGTTGATCGAAATGAATTATGCACCTGATGAGGCGTTTGTACGATCTTTGCGAAAGACTTGGGAAACTTCGGTCATTAGCCTGAAAATGTTGAGCAAGATGGTGCTGGGTGAAGTATCAATGAAAAATATCAGCGGCCCGATCACCATCGCCGACTATGCCGGACAGTCTGCTGTCATGGGCGTTACGGCTTATCTGGGCTTCTTGGCACTGGTTAGTATTAGTCTGGGGATATTGAATCTGCTGCCCATCCCCTTATTGGACGGAGGGCACTTGCTGTATTATGTCGCCGAATTGGTAAAGGGTAGTCCGGTATCCGAGCAGGCTTGGGAAAATGGCCAGAAAATCGGCATCGCACTGCTCGGTACCTTAATGGTCTTCGCCATATACAACGACATTAATCGCCTTGTTTCAGGTTAAATAATGGGAACCTCTAAAAATCCACACTTATTCCCAATTACGGTGCCGCACACAAAATTTGTTTTTTACATATCAACCCTATGCGGTGCGGCGAAATATTTTCGCGACTTGCATTTGGGCGAACTCTGAATTTTTAGAGGCGCCCAAATGAAATTGATAAGACTGGCAGGATTGTTCACCCTGCTTTGCATGACTTCTGCTTGGGCGATTGAACCGTTTACCGTCAAGGATATTCGCGTCGAAGGCATCCAACGTACCGAAGCCGGTACGGTATTTAGTTATCTGCCCATTAAGGTCGGCGACACTGTGAATGATGAACAGGGCGCTGCCGCGATTCATGCTTTGTATGCCACCGGGTTTTTTAAGGATGTGCTGCTGAAAGTAGAACAGGGTGTATTGGTCGTGCAGATACGTGAGCGTCCTTCCATCGCAAGCATCGAAGTCAATGGGGTCAAGGATTTCCCCAAGGATCAACTCAAAGATAATATGAAATATGCGGGGCTTGCTGAAGCTCGAATCTTTGACAAGGGAGTGCTGGATAAAGCCACCCAGGAGTTGAAGCGCCAGTATATTGCGCGAGGAAAATATAGCGTTTCCGTGACGACTACAGTCACTGAATTGGAGCGAAATCGTGTCAGCATCGTGTTCAATGTGGTGGAAGGTGATGTCTCCAAGATTAAGCAAATCAATCTGGTTGGTAATCAGGCCTATAAAGAGGAGGATTTGCTCGATCTGATGAAGCTCAGCACGCCTGGCTGGTTTGGCTGGTTCAGCAACAGAGACCAGTATTCCAAGCAAAAATTATCTGCCGATTTGGAAGCGCTGCGTTCATTCTACATGGACAACGGTTATCTTGAATTCAACATCGATTCCACGCAGGTCTCAATTACGCCTGACAAGAACGATATTTATATCACCATCAATTTCAACGAAGGAGGGAAATTCACCGTCGCCAAGGTGAGCGTGTCCGGCGATACGTTGATCCCTAAAGTGGAAATTGAAAAACTTGTCGAGGTGAAAGTGGGCGATACTTTTTCACGCAAGGCGCTGACTGATACCAGCAAAAAAATAGTTGAGCGCATGGGACAAGAAGGCTACGCATTTGCCAACGTGAATGCAATTCCAGAAATCGACAAGGAAAAACACATGGTTTCCTTCGACTTCATGGTGGATCCTGGGCAGCGCGTATATATTCGCCGTATCAACATCGCAGGGAATGATAAGACACGTGATGAGGTGATTCGTCGCGAATTTCGCCAAGTCGAAGGCGAGTGGTTTGATGTGGAAAAGATCAAAAAATCCAAGCAGCGCGTGGACAAGCTAGATTTTTTTTCCGAGGTGAATATTGAAACACCGCCAGCACAAGGAACAGCAGATCAGCTGGACGTTAATTTGTTGGTCAAGGAAAAATCAACTGGTAACATTTCGTTGGGAGCAGGCTTTTCTAGCGGTGAAGGCTTTGTCCTGTCAGGAGGCGTGACGCAGGCTAACCTGTTTGGTACCGGTAATTATCTTTCTACCCAGGTTAACACTGGTAAAGTCAATCAGGTATATTCTGTTTCTTACACCAACCCCTATTTCACCGATGAAGGTATAAGTCGAGGATTTGACGTTTACAAACGCAATACCGATTCGCAAAGTACCGCCGTCAGTCAATATTCATCCCATACTTTGGGTGGTGGCGTACGTTTTGGTGTGCCTATCGGTGAGGATCAGTCAATAAGTTACGGCTTGGCGATTGAAAGAACCGAGTTGGGGCTATTCGCTACCAGCCCGGCGCGCTTGACTGATTATGTCAGCGAGTTTGGGACGAACACCACCAATTTGCTGGGAACAATAGGTTGGGCAAGAGATAGCCGTGACAGCGCGATTTATACTACAGAAGGAACCGTGCAACGAGCGTTCTCGGAAATAGCTTTGCCAGCGTACGACATGCGTTATTACAAGCTGAATTACCAACATCAGTTGTTTTATCCTGTGAGTAGTGATATTACATTACTGCTGAATGGCGAGGCTGGTGTCGCAGGTGGTTACGGTGGCAAGCAGCTACCGTTCTTCAAGAATTTCTATGCGGGTGGCCCAGGGTCGGTGCGAGGCTACGATGTCAATTCACTGGGTCCACGTGATGCTACGGATGCGGTATTGGGGGGGTCGCGCCGGGTAGTCGGTGGTGCGGAACTGTTGATGCCGTTTCCGGGAATGGACAAGGAAAAGTCTGTGCGCTTGAGCGGATTTATCGATGCGGGTGCAGTGTATGGACCTGGCGATCTACCTGGAAGCGCAGGCTTGCGCTATTCTGCAGGTGTTGCTTTTACCTGGCTATCACCGGTGGGGCCGCTTAAATTCAGCTATGCATGGCCACTCAACAAGCAATTGGTTGACAAGGCGCAACGATTCCAATTTACTTTGGGTTCAATTTTCTAAGAAAAATAGCTAGCCATGCCTCTAAGCCACCAAAAAGTCTTTGCATGGCCATCTGACTCGGTTGGTAAACTACACCAACTAAGTCTTTGGTTAACGGCAAGTGGCTGGTAATGAGATAATAATTAGCCGTTATGCCACGCTGCTAAAAGTATGCACTATATCGGTTAGAGCGACACGCAAGGAGTAGATGATGAAGAATATGATAAAAACAGGATTATTGACCGTATTACTGGGTGTCGGTTTGGCACAGGCGGTAGATTTCAAAGTGGGTGTGGTGGATACCGAACGTGTGTTGCGTGAGTCTGTCCCGGCGGTGAATGCAGAGAAAAAAATTGAACGGGAATTTACCGACCGAGATCAGCAGGTCAAAAGGCTGATTAAGCAGGTAAGAGAGTTGCAGGGCATGTTGGATAAGGAGGGTGATCTACTGCCCGAATCTGACCGTCGCAGCAAAGACCGAGAATTGACTTCCATGAACGTTGATTTACAGCGCTTGCAACGTGAATTTCGCGAGGATCTTAATCTGCGCAAAAACGAAGAGCTGGCAATCGTGTTAGAACTTGCCAATAAAGCGATTCAGTCTATTGCCACTGCGGAAAATTTTGACCTGATCTTGCAGGAAGCGGTGTATCGCAACCCCAAGATAGACATTACCAGCAAAGTGATTGAGCAACTCGCCAATATTAAGGACGAAGGAAAAATCGATAGCAAGGGCAGTAAATAATCGGTATTGCTCGTATGGGAACCTTTAAACATCCAGAGTTGCGCGCATCCGCTATGCGGCTTGTCTGCTTAGCTCAATTCATCCCAACTGATGGAACAACTGGTGGCACTACTAGCCATCTGACTTGGCTGTCCAATAACGACAGCCAAGTCATTGGTTATAGCCATTCCACTAAATTGCAAAAAAAACGGCAACCAAGTGGCTGGTTATGCTGAGTTGCGGAATATTCCTTGCTTACATATCGTTCATATGCGGCGCGGCGAAATTTTCCCCACGCCTTGCATTTGAGCGAACTCTGAATTTTTGAGGCGTCCCTATGTCTGTTTCTTACCGATTATCCGAGATCGCGGCGCAGCTTGGTGGGCGCGTGTTGGGCGACTCCGAGGTGCGCATTGCACAAATCGCCACGCTGGAAGCTGCGCAGACCGACCAGATCAGCTTCTTCACTAATAGCAAGTACCGCCATCAGCTTGCAGCCACGCGAGCCGGTGCAGTTATCCTTGCAGAGGTGGATGCGAAGGAGACTGAAACTCCGCGTATCATCACGGATAATCCCTACGCGTATTTTGCGAAGGTATCCGCATTGCTCAATCCTTTTTCAGAGATCCAACCCGGTGTTCATCCCAGTGCTGTCATAGGCAGCGGTGCGAAAATAGATGCTACTGCCAGCATCGCCGCGACCGCCGTCATCGGCGAGGGTGCAACGATAGGGGCGAACAGCGTGATCGGTGAAGGCTGCAGCATAGGCGCGAATGTGGCCATTGGCTGCCGTGCCCGGCTGTATCCGCGCGTGGTGGTATATCACGGATGTGTGATAGGCGATGACCTGATCGCGCATTCTGGTGCGGTGATAGGAGCTGACGGTTTCGGCATCGCGATGGATCAGGGTCGCTGGATCAAGATTCCGCAAATCGGCCGGGTGGTGATCGGCAATGATGTTGAAATCGGCGCGAACACCACCATCGACCGCGGCGCATTGGACGATACGGTGATAGAAGATGGTGTCAAGTTGGATAATCAGATCCAGATTGCGCATAACGTTCGCATCGGCGCGCACACAGCTATCGCCGGATGTGTCGGCATCGCGGGCAGCACCATCATCGGTAGTTACTGCAGGATAGGCGGCAGCGCGGGCATTTTGGGACATCTGAAAATCACGGATCATGTGGAGATCGCGGCTTTTACACTGATCGGCAAGTCTATCGGCGAGGCTGGTTCATACGCTGCAATTTTCCCGTTTTCAAAGAGCGAGGATTGGCGCAAGAACACCGTGCATCTGCGTCACCTGGATGATCTGGTGAAGCGCGTCAAGACCCTGGAACAAGAGGTTAAATCATTAAATTCGAAAAAGTAAATTGGACCTCGATAAGGCAACCGTTAAAAAGGAAAGACTGATGAGCATTCAAGACGAAAAACATTTGTCCGGGCACCTGATGGATATCCACGAGATTCTCGAACACTTGCCGCACCGTTACCCATTCCTGCTGGTGGATCGTGTATTGTCGATCGACCCGGGTAAGGGGATCGTCGCATTGAAGAACGTCACCATCAACGAGCCTTTCTTTCCAGGCCATTATCCACACCATCCGGTGATGCCCGGCGTGTTGATCATTGAGGCGATGGCACAGGTTGCGGCGCTGCTGACATTCAAGTCTACTGCCAGCAAGCCGGACGATAAGTCTGTTTACTATTTTGCAGGTATCGATGCCGCGCGTTTCAAGCGACCGGTCAGCCCGGGTGATCAATTGATCATCAAGGTGACACTGTTACGCAGTATGCGCGGTGTTTCAAAATTCAGCGCGACCGCAGAAGTGGAAGGGCAGCTGGCTGCTGAAGCGGAATTGATGTGTACCGTCAAATCGGTGGCGTGATGATTCATCCAACTGCCATCGTCCACCCTAACGCAATACTCGCTGATAATGTCGAGGTGGGCGCATATACCATCATCGGTGAATGTGTCGAGATCGGTGCTGGCACAGTAATCGGCCCGCATGTGGTGATCAATGGGCATACTCGCATCGGTAGTAACAATCGCATTTTTCAGTTTAGTTCACTGGGCGAGATACCACAGGACAAAAAATATGCAAACGAACCGACTCGCCTGGAGATCGGCGATCACAATACCATACGCGAGTTCTGCACTTTCAATCTGGGAACCGCACAGGATGTCGGCGTTACCCGTGTAGGTAATCACAACTGGATAATGGCCTACGTGCATCTCGCGCATGATTGCCAGATAGGTAATCACACCATTTTCGCCAACAACGCGCAATTGGCCGGACATGTAGAAGTTGGCGATTACGTGATTCTTGGTGGTTTCACTGTGGTACATCAGTTCGTCAAGATCGGTGCTCACACCATTACCGGCATGGGGACGATACTGTTGCAGGACGTGCCGCCCTATGTGCTGGCATCCGGCAATCCTTGCGCTCCGCATGGCATCAACTCAGAGGGCCTGAAGCGGCGTGGGTTTTCCAGTGCCACAATCATGGCGATCAAGCGCGCTTACAAGACCTTGTACAAATCCGGTTTGAGTTTGGTTGACGCCAAAGCTGCGATACATTCGCAACTCAGCGAACACGCCGAGTTGCAGCCGCTGGTTGATTTTCTTGCCTCATCTGAGCGCGGCATCATTCGCTAACTCCAGTTTACTTTATGCCACAAAAAAAAATAACAATAGGTATCGTCGCGGGCGAAGCTTCAGGTGATCTGCTTGGCAGCCATTTGATGGCAGCTCTAAAAGAAGCCTTGCCCGAGGTGCGATTTGTTGGCATCGGTGGCTCCAAAATGCAGTCTGAAGGGTTGGAAGTACTATTTCCGATGGAAAAACTGGCTGTGCGGGGCTATGTTGAAGTGCTACGGCACTATTGGGAAATCGTGGGCATCCGCAGCAAAGTGCGTAAGCATTTTTTAGCAAACTGTCCTGACCTGTTCATCGCGGTGGACGCCCCGGATTTCAACTTGGATCTGGAACTTGCGCTCAAACAGCAAGGCATCCACACTATCCACTATGTTAGTCCTTCGATATGGGCGTGGCGCGGGGAGCGCATCCATAAAATAAAGCGAGCGGTGTCGCATATGCTCGCCTTATTTCCACATGAGTCTGAGCTCTATCAGCAGGCAGGTGTGCCAGTGAATTACGTCGGGCATCCGCTCGCCGATATGTTGCCAGAACAACCTAAGCGTGCCGAGATGCGTGAGACGATGCGTATTCCAGTGCATGCTAAAATTTTTGCATTTCTTCCCGGAAGCCGTCAGAGTGAAGTCAGGCAACTTGCCTTCACCTTCATCGAAACTGCCAAGCTGATTTGGCAAATACTGCCTGAATCACGTTTTTTGGTGCCGCTGGCAAGCCGAGAAACTCGTGGTATTTTCGAACAGGCTCTATATGATTGCAATGCAAAAGAGTTGCCAATCACGCTGCTGTTCGGTCATGCGCAAGATGCGATGATAGCTGCCGATGTGGTGTTGGTTGCATCCGGAACTGCAACGCTGGAAGCCGCGCTACTCAAGCGCCCGATGGTGATCACCTACCGGATGCCGAGGTTGTCATGGTGGCTGATGAAGCGTAAAAGTTACCAACCATATTTTGGTTTACCCAACATCTTGTGTGGGCGGTTTGTCGTCCCTGAGCTGATGCAGGAAGATGCAACTCCTGAGAATCTCGCCCAGTCCTTGCTGAATCTGCTCAATAACAAGGATGCTGTGGCTCAGCTCGAACACACTTTTTTAGACTTGCATCGATCATTGCGCCAGCAAGCAGCACAAAAAGCTGCCGAGGCGATCTTGCCCTATCTGCAAAATGCCTGAAATGCTTACTGTCAAAACGACTAGCCATCCCACTAAGCAACCAGAACTCGGTTGCTTAGTGGTTGGTTATATCAATCTGACTAACCCGGCATCCGAAAAACTTTTGGATGGGCACCCGAAAGGCGCAGGACAAGTCATTGGTTCTGACAGCATTCTAATTTGTGGTGTCGATGAAGCGGGGCGAGGCCCATTGGCTGGCCCTGTGAGTGCTGCTGCGGTGATACTTGATGCAGCATACCCCATTGCCAGTTTGGCCGATTCAAAAAAACTTTCCGAGCGGCAACGCGAAAAATTAGCCAGGATTATTCGTGAACGAGCGCTGGCATGGGCGGTAGCCTTTGCTGAAGTTGAAGAAATAGATCAACTCAATATTCTGCAAGCCACGTTGTTGGCGATGCGCCGCGCAGTGCTGGCACTCAGCATTCAACCTCATGAGGTGCTGGTGGATGGGCTGTATTGCCCGCAAACCGGGATTCCCAGCCAGGCTATCATCAAGGGTGACAGCAAGGTCGCTGCGATTTCTGCTGCTTCGATTCTGGCTAAAACAGCGCGTGACGAATTGATGCTGAAATTACATGAAGAGTATCCGCTTTATGGCTTCGCCAATCACAAGGGTTATCCCACGGCTGCGCATCTTGTTGCATTGCGCGAACATGGCGTATCGATAGTACACCGTAAAAGTTTCAAGCCGGTGCGTGAGCTGCTATCTTCTCACTATCGGCAGAATGCCGATAAATCAGTTCTCGTACTCTCTCAGCAATAAGCAGACCCATATCAAATCATGACCTTGTTCAAACTCATTCATTTGCTTGCCGCACTGTTATGGGTGGGCGGCATGTTCTTTGCCTATGCAGTGCTGCGTCCCGCAGCTGTCGAAGTACTGGAGCCACCGCAGCGCCTGCGCCTATGGGATGCAGTGTTCCGTCGTTTCTTCATCTGGGTATGGGGTGCCGCTGGCATTTTACTGGTAAGCGGCTTGTACATGATTTACTTGCATGGCGGTATGATGCACGTTGGGTACCATATACACATCATGCTGGTGTTGGGCTTGGCGATGATGTTGGTCTTCGGCTATGTGTTCTTTGCCTGTTATGTACCGTTTAGCCTGCATGTCGCCAGTCAGCGCTGGAACAAAGCGGGCGAATTGCTGGTCATAACACGCAGGCTCATCGCTGTGAATCTAGCATTGGGCATGTTAATCGTGTGCGAGGTAATGATC
>JBAQWL010000231.1:0-6346 GCA_049298895.1 Gallionella sp. | reverse complement strand
ATACGTTGTCCGGCTTCCTGGTCGGGCTGGTTGTGGGCGTGACCGGGGTCGGCGGCGGGTCGTTGATGACACCATTGCTGGTGTTGTTCTTCGGCGTTTCTCCGGCGACTGCTGTTGGCACAGATTTGCTGTATGCATCTTTGACCAAGTCTCTGGGCGGCTGGGTGAATGGCAAGCGCGGTACAGTGGATTGGAAGATTGTGGGTTTGCTGAGCATGGGCAGTTTGCCTGCAGCGGTGCTGACTATATTGACGATCAAGTATCTCGCACTGGATGAAAAGACCTTGCGTAGCCTGGTGACCAGTGTGTTGAGTGTGGCTTTGCTGTTGACCGGCACGGCGTTGTTGATCAAGGATCAGGTCAAGAAATTTGCGCAGCGCGACGATGGCGTATTGTTCGAGCTGCACCACCGGCTCCTGCCCTCCGCCACAGTGATCACTGGCGCTTTGGTTGGCATACTGGTAACCATTTCATCGGTTGGTGCCGGCGCGTTGGGCATGGTGGTGCTGCTGTTCTTGTATCCGCGTCACCAGACTGTCAAGTTAGTCGGCACTGACATCGTGCATGCCGTGCCACTTACCGCGCTGGCGGGCATGGGGCATTTGGCTTTGGGTACGGTGGATATGGTACTGCTTGGCAGCTTGTTGCTGGGTTCCTTGCCGGGGATATATATGGGTAGTCATTTAAGTGCAAAGGTCCCAGAGAAAGTGTTGCGCCTTGTACTTGGTGCGATGCTACTGATGATAGGCCTGAAGATGATGTTTTATAAATAAGGAATAAAATGAGTACGAACAAGCCAAACAAACCGAAACAAGTCAGTTGGTTCAACGGTTGTGGCGGACGCATTGGCGTGGTGGTCGGACAAACCGGCGAATTTGCTTACATAGGCGCGGCATTGCGCCATGATGAAGATTCGGATGTGGAGCATATCCTGCTGTACGGCGCGAAATTTCCGCTCGCCGCTGCGCTGTTGCTGCCTGTTTCCAAGAGCTATCCACTCGAGGATGAAGTAGGAGAAAACTAAATGTATCGCTACGATCAATTCGATCATAAGATCACCGCCGAACGCGTTGCGCAGTATCGCGACCAAGTGCGCCGCCGTTTGTCGGGCGAACTCACCGAGGATGAGTTCCGCATTCTGCGTTTGCAGAACGGGCTGTATATGCAGATTCATGCTTACATGCTACGCATCGCCGTGCCCTATGGCTTGTTGAGCGCGGCGCAAATGCGCATGTTTGCGCACATTGCGCGCAAGTATGATCGTGGGTATGGACATTTCACTACCCGCCAGAACATCCAGTACAACTGGCTCAAGTTGGAGGATACGCCGGACATTTTGGCAGATTTGGCCAGCGTGGAAATGCATGGCAACCAGACTTCGGGTAATTGCATACGCAACATCACCTGCGATGAATTTGCGGGTGTGGCGTGCGATGAGATCGTCGATCCGCGTCCCTATGCAGAGATACTGCGCCAATGGAGCACTTTTCATCCCGAGTTCGCTTATCTGCCGCGCAAGTTCAAGATATCCATCACCGGTGCAACGGAAGATCGTGCCGCGATCATGGTGCATGACATCGGCGTGGCCGCCCTGAAAAATGCCCAAGGGGAAGTCGGGTTCCGCGTGTTGGTTGGAGGAGGTTTGGGGCGCACCCCGGTGATCGGCGTGGAGATTTGCGACTTCGTTCCCTGGCAGCACATCATCACTTATCTGGAATCCATCGTGCGCGTGTATAACGAATACGGCCGCCGCGATAATATGTTCAAAGCGCGCATCAAGATTCTGGTCAAGGCGATCGGCATCGAAGAGTTCAAACGCCGGGTGGAAGCTGATTGGCAATTCACCAAAGATGGGCCATGTACCGTTACAGTTGAAGAGTTGAAGCGGGTTGCAGCTTATTTCATCGCTCCCGATTATGATGCCTTGCCGGACGGTGATGCAGCAGTGACAGCTCTGAAGCTCGATAACAGGCCTTTCGCCAATTGGCTGCAACGCAACGTCAAGTCTCACAAAGTGACGGGTTATGCGTCTGTGGTGTTGTCGCTGAAAAAAACCGGAATCGCGCCAGGCGACGCAACCGCAGAACAAATGGATGCGTCGGCAGAACTGGCGGAGCGCTTCAGTTTTGGCGAATTGCGCATCACCCATATGCAGAATCTGGTATTGGCGGATGTCAGACAGACGGACCTGATTGCTTTGTGGCAAGCAGCCAAAGAGTTAGGCATGGCTACACCCAACATCGGGCTGCTGACCGATATCATTTGCTGCCCTGGCGGCGATTTTTGTTCTTTGGCTAATGCGCGATCTATTCCTCTGGCCAAGTCAATCGCCGAGCGTTTCGATAATATCGATTTTCAACATGACATCGGCGAGATCGAACTGAACATGTCGGGTTGCATGAACGCCTGCGGCCATCACCACGTAGGACATATCGGCATACTCGGGGTGGACAAGGACGGCAGCGAGTGGAATCAAGTGTCGATTGGCGGTGCGCAGGGTAACGAGAGTGCTATCGGCAAAGTAATCGGGCGCGCTTTCACCTTTGCGCAAATACCCGAGGTGATTGCACGTTTGTTGCAGGTGTATGTACGTGAGCGATTTGAGGGTGAACGTTTCATAGATACGGTGCGCAGGATAGGTCACGATCCCTTTAAGGAATATGTTTATGCGACGCCGGTAGAGGAGGATGAAAAATTGGCTGGTGCAGAATATGCCTTGCTGGAAGCAGGCACACCATACAACACACCCTATTACTCGCCGAGATTTTAAAAATGATCATCAAGAATAAAACCATAGTGGATGACGACTGGAGCGTGCTGCGCTTGAAAGAAAACGACACGCCGCAAGGAGTTGCCGTTCCGTCCGGCAAGGTCATCGTGCCGCTGAAGGTATGGCAGGCGCAGCGCGCTGCGCTGCAACAGCATGCAGACTTGGGTGTGTGGCTGGCCAGCGATGAACGAGCCGAAGATTTGCAAGACGATCTGGCAAGGTTCTCCTTGATCGCGGTGGATTTCCCCCGCTTCGCCGACGGGCGCGGCTATTCCATCGCCTACAATCTGCGCGCCAGGCTGGGCTATCGCGGTGAATTACGCGCTATCGGTGATGTGTTGCGTGACCAGATTTTCTACATGCAACGCGTCGGCTTCGACACGTTTGCACCCAGGGCCGATAAGGACATACGCGAGGCACTGAAGGGCTTGAGCGATTTTTCGCTCACCTACCAGGCTTCGGCGGATGAAAAGTTGCCGCTGTTCCGGCGCGTGCAACGCTGAGAAAGACCATGAGCACATTACTAAAAAAAATCGAACAAGTCCAAAATGTATTGGCCGTGGCTGCAGGTGATTTTTCGCCAGCAACATTTGCCAATAGTCTGGGCGCGGAAGACATGGCACTGACCGATTTGATCGCCAGACACCAGCCTGACATCGAAATGTTTAGCCTCGATACCGGGCGTCTGCCACAAGAAACTTATGACCTGATGCAGGAAGTCCGCAAGCGGTATAGTGTGCCGCTGAAGATTTTTTTTCCGGAAAGTTCGCGGGTTGAAGCTTATGTGGCGCAAAACGGAGTAAATGGCTTTTACCACAGCGTGGAAAATCGCAAGGCCTGCTGCCATATGCGCAAAGTCGAGCCACTCAAGCGTGCTTTGGTTGGAAAAAAGGCCTGGATAACCGGCATGCGCCGTGATCAGGCGACGACGCGTGGCAGCCTGGAGGTATCTTCCTTTGACTCCGAGCACGGTTTGCAAAAGTTCAATCCGCTGCTGGATTGGACTAACGCCGAAGTGTGGGAATATCTCAGACAAAACGATGTTCCGTACAATAAGCTGCACGACAAGTTCTACCCCAGCATCGGCTGCGCACCTTGCACGCGCGCGGTCACGCCGGGTGAGGACATCCGTTCCGGTCGCTGGTGGTGGGAGCAGCCTGAGAATAAGGAATGCGGGCTGCATGTGGCCAGCATTCCCATTAAAAAAGTTTGAAGAAAAGAAAGTAACCATGAGCAACTCTACCCTGACCCATCTGGATGTGCTGGAAAGCGAATCCATCCACATCATGCGCGAGGTCGCGGCGGAATGTAAGAATCCCGCGCTGCTGTTTTCCGGCGGCAAGGATTCCATCGTGATGTTACGTTTGGCGGAAAAAGCGTTCCGTCCGGCGAAGTTCCCTTTCCCGCTGGTGCACATCGACACCGAGCACAACTTCCCGGAAGTCATCGCCTGCCGCGACAAACTGGCGAAAGATCTGGGCGAGCGGCTGATCGTGCGTTCGCTGGAAGATTCCATCAGGCGTGGCACCATCGTCATCAAAGACCTGGATAAACCGCGCAACCCGTACCAGTCGGTGACGCTGCTGGAAGCGATCGCCGAATTCGGCTTCGATGCCTGCATGGGCGGTGCGCGGCGCGATGAGGAAAAAGCGCGTGCCAAGGAACGCATCTTTTCGTTCCGCGATGAGTTCGGACAATGGGACCCAAAAAACCAGCGTCCGGAACTGTGGGATATCTACAACACCCGCGTGCATAATGGCGAGAATATTCGCGTGTTTCCTATTAGTAACTGGACCGAGATGGATATCTGGGAATACATCGGCCGCGAAAAATTGCACATCCCAAACATCTATTTTGCTCACGAGCGTGAAGTGATCCGTCGAGGCAACTCGGTCATTCCGGTATCGCACTTGGTGCAACCGAAGGCCGGGGAAAAGGTTGAGGTTCTTTCGGTACGTTTCCGTACGGTAGGCGACATGACCTGCACTGCACCGGTGGAATCCAACGCGCGCACGGTGGATGAAATCATCGCAGAGACTGCCACCACACGCATCACCGAGCGTGGAGCGACGCGCATGGATGACCAGACTTCTGACGCGTCAATGGAATTGCGCAAGAAAGAAGGCTATTTCTAGGGCTGTCATTCCCACCCAAGCGGGAACATAGTCAGAAAAGAACGCCGCGCGATGCGGGACGAAATCAAAATGCATGTGGAATAAAACTGTTGGATTCCCGCTTGGGCGGGAAGGACAAAGTCGGAAAATTTGAGGTTATATTTATGAATAACGCCATACAACTACTACGCTTCATCACTGCCGGCAGCGTGGACGACGGCAAGAGTACCTTGATTGGTCGCCTGCTCCACGACTCCAAATCTATCTTCGAAGATCAGTTCTCCGCCATTTCCAAGACCAGCGAAAAGCGCGGTATGGCCGCTGTTGATTTTTCTTTGCTGACCGACGGCTTGCAAGCCGAGCGCGAGCAGGGCATCACCATAGATGTGGCCTATCGCTACTTCGCCACGCCCAAGCGAAAATTCATCATCGGCGACACACCTGGGCACGAACAATACACGCGTAATATGGTAACGGCGGCCTCTACTGCCAACCTTGCCATTATTCTGATCGATGCACGCAAAGGTGTGCTGACTCAAACGCGCCGCCATACCTATCTTGCCAGTTTGGTAGGTGTTCCGCACATCGTGCTGGCAGTCAACAAGATGGATATGGTCGATTACTCAGAGGCCAGATACAACGAGATATGCGAAGAATATTTGGCGTTTGCCGCTCAGCTTGGCCTGTACAACATCAGCTGCATCCCATTGTCGGCTTTGCTTGGCGATATGCTGGTGGAGCGTGGCAATAACCTGGACTGGTATCGGGGCACCACACTGTTGGAACTGCTGGAGAACATAACCATCGATTACGATGTGAATACCACTGATTTTCGTTATCCGGTGCAATGGATATGCCGACCGCAGACTCAGGAATATCATGACTTTCGAGGTTACATGGGGCGTATTGAAGCTGGTGAAGTCACGGTGGGCGATGAGGTTACCGTATTGCCTGGCGGTCTGACCAGTCGCGTCAAGGAGATTGTCAGTTACGATCGCAACTTACAAACTGCTTATGCGCCGCAATCCATCACTATTACGCTGACTGATGAGATCGACATCTCGCGTGGGGATATGCTTGTCAAGGCCGAAGCGATGCCGGCAGTAGCAACGGAATTCGAGGCGATGCTGTGTTGGCTGTCAGAGTCCCCGCTCGGCATGAATCGAAAATACATCATCAAGCACACTACGCGCATGGTGAAGTGCATGTTTGCCCGTCTGGATTATCGCGTAGATGTGAATACTCTGGCACAGCACGAATCGACTGTGCTCAACATGAACGACATCGCACATGTGGCGATGAAAGTTCAGTCTCCAATGGTGTTTGATCCATACCAACGCAATCGCGCCAGCGGAAGTTTTATCGTGATCGATGAAGCTACCAACAATACCGTTGCGGCGGGCATGATCGTCTGACACTGCTCTCAAGAAGTTCGCCGCTCTGCTGCCGGAGATGGAATGAA
>JBAQWL010000230.1:0-23395 GCA_049298895.1 Gallionella sp. | reverse complement strand
CTTCCGCACCCGCTTTCAGACTGTCCAAAAAGTCAGCCCACGCCTGCATCATGGCGGTGCGCTCTGTTAGATACATTCGCCATGCTTCGCGCTTGTATGCCGCCTTGATCTTGTTCGGTTCTTCATGCGCCAGTTGCCGCTCTAGCCATTCCTGCTTATAGCCCATGTTGTCCAGGATAGTAGAAGCCATTGCACGAAAGCCGTGCGGTGTCATTTCGTCATTCGCCCAACCCATGCGGCGAAGTGCAGAACGGATAGCGTTGTCACTCATTGGCCGGTCATGGTCGCGCTCACCGTGAAAGACATACTTGCCGCGCCCGGTTAGCGGTAGCATTTCGCGCAACACTGCCACGGCCTGCTTTGCCAACGGCACTATATGCGTAACCCCCATCTTCATCTTGTCAGCAGGGATAATCCATTCCGCTTTGTCTAGGTCAAGCTCAGCCCATTCCATTTTGCGAAGTTCACCGGGGCGCACGAATAGCAGGGGTGAAAGTTTAAATGCACCCTTCACGATGTATGATCCAGAATAACCGTCAATGTCGCGCATCAATTCGCCCACCTTTTTGGGTTCCGTAATCGCGGCGAAGTGTTTATCTTTTTTCACCGGGGGGAGCGCACCGCGCAGGTCGCCCGTAGGGTCACGCTCAGCGCGTCCGGTTGCAACGGCATAGCGAAACACTTGCCCACAACAGGCAAGGGCGCGGTGTGCGGTTTCCAGCGCGCCACGGGCTTCTATTTTGCGTATTGCTGCCAGCAATGCAGGAGCGGCAATCTCGGCAATAGGCCGCGCCCCGATCCACGGGAAAACATCTTTTTCCAGTCTGGCGATAATCTTGCTCGAATGATTTTCTTTCCAGTTGGGGGCATGGCGGACAAACCACTCGCGGGCGATCACTTCAAAGCTGTTTTCAGTCAGTGCCACGGATGCCACCTTTTGCGCCTGCTTCACTGCGCCGGGGTCTATGCCGCTCGCCAATAGCTTGCGCGCATCGTCACGGCGGTCGCGGGCTTGGGCTAGGCTCACGTCTGGATATACCCCGAAGGCCAGCCGCCTTTCCTTGCCGCCGAAACGATACTTGAGCCGCCAATACTTTGATCCTGTCGGCATCACCTCAAGGTACATGCCGCCGCCGTCCGCCAGCTTGTAGGCGTTTGTGGTTTCACTCTTGGTTATTGGATTAAAGCCGGGCTTCGCTTTCCTTACCGCTGGATCTGATAGTTTCATGTCATCACCTCGCTGGGGGCATCAAAAACATATTGGGGGCACAAGTGCGATAATTATGCCCCCAATGCCCCCAAGATTGCAATAGACGCGAAAGGACGGGGTAAAACAAAAAACCCGCGTATCGCTAGGATTGTCGCGGGCTTGGTGGACTTGCTTGGACTGCTTTGGAGGGGTTTTTGGTGGTGATAGGTGGATTTGAACCACCGACCTCAGCGTTATGAGTGCTGCGCTCTAACCACCTGAGCTATATCACCGCAAAGAGCGCGGCATTCTCCAGATTTCACGCGACATTGTCAATGCGCGCAGGGGATTTTCTGCAGTTCGCTACCTGGAAAATCCTTCTGTATGGCAAATAACTTTGCCTCCACTTTAGTATCCACTCCGCGAATGATAAATATCGTTACCTTATCCTTGCTGGCTCGCTCTCCTACCCGCGCGGTACGCACATCTTTGGTGTTCAAAACATTTAGGTAGTTTTGCGCCGCTTCTTTCGATTTGAACACACCCAGTGAAATGGCATTTCGCCATGGGCCCGCATCCTGCACAATGAAATATTCCTCAACATTAAGTTCCTTTAGCTCTGCAACTTTCTGCTTGACCGCATCCCCGCTCTTCAGCGGCGGGATGTACACCCAATAGCCAATAATTCTCTCGACTTGGCGTTTATCTAAATCATTACCGAGCTGCAAGGCAGATAATGCAGCCTTGGCAAGTTTCAAGCTCGCCCCAGAAAATTCACCCCACTCAAGACAGGCCAGATCACTCGCCGGAACATTCTCACGAGATGCTGATGCTGGTGCAGACGAGCCAGAGTCTGGCTTGTTTAGTTGAGCCAGCAAGCGGATCTTTTCTTCATGCAGAGCGGGTTGCGCTTGCACTAAATGTTCGTCCTGTAATTGCCACCCCTGCTGTATCACCGCAATTAAAATTACATTCGCCAGCAATAACAACCAAAACAAAGTCCTCATGCCACGCTCTCTTCCTGCGCAATTATCAACAACCCTTGCAGCACCAGATTATCTACGACACGCAGCGGCATTGTAAGATGATCCTGCAATACCCTCGCCACGCCGCCACTCAAAACCACCGAGGCTTTGTCATGGGTTAGCAGTGCATGTTGCCGCTGTATCGCGCCGCAACTGGCCTGGATCGCCCCGCTTAACATCGCATCGGCAGTATTCTTTGGGAATGGCACGTATTTCCCTTGATCTGATTTTAACTGGGCCGTCGAAGCATTCAGGCTGCTTTGCATTAGTTCCACGCCGGGCAGGATCACTCCGCCTGTAAACTCTCCCTGCGCTGACAAAGCGTCAACCGTAGTCGCTGTACCACTGTTCACCACCAGACATTCGTTGCGCATCAGATACCATGCCCCAATCAAAGCCGCCCAACGATCGCTTCCAAGCTGGGCAACCTGGAAATAGCTATTCCGCACACCGCATTGCTGCTGTTGCGAAACGACAAAACGCGGTTTAACAGTTCGACTTGTGCCAATATTGCATAGGTAGCGCGCGACCCTTTCACCCGCCACATTACTCACCCAAATTTGTTCGGTATCCCGCAAACTTACACCTAGCGCCTCGCAGTGGCTGGCAAGGGATTGCGACAATCCACCCGCCTGCGCTACAGGCAATATCCCGCTACACAACCATCCCGTTCCTTTCACAAGTGCCCACTTGATGCGAGTGTTGCCTGAATCGATGAGCAATATCATTACAATCGTCCTTCGACTTCACCGGAGTTGAAACTCTGTATGCCCTGCACCGTTTCCAAACACAACTCACCGTTTTCGCTGGCCCCGCACGCAATTCCGCTCATGATTCGACCATCTGCCATACGCAACTGGATCGGGCTGTTCTGGTGGACGTGGTATCGCTCCCACTCATTGCGCAGCAAGGCAAACCCTCCCTGTTCAAACTGCCGCAGCACACACACCAATTCTTGCAACACGCAGGCCAGCAACTGGCTGCGTGTAGGCATTGCGGTGCACACCTCGTCCAACGCGCTGGCAGGTTGATCTATCCGCCGCACCAACTCTGTCGGCAAGCTGCAATTCAGACCAATGCCAATTACCACCGCGCTCGGCCCCAGCATGTCGCCTTGCCCCTCAATGAGCACCCCACCCAGCTTGCCCTGCTTGGCCATAATGTCATTTGGCCATTTCAACCCCACCCCTTGCGCACCCAGCTTATTCAGCGCGCGCACCTGTGCCACTCCTACCGCCAGACTTAAGCCAGACAGGGCATTCAATCCGCACGTAAAACGCCACAATAGAGAAAAAGTTAACGAAGTGCCCAAACCGGAGTGCCAGGTTCGCCCGAGGCGTCCATGCCCGGCAGTTTGCAATTCGACCGCAATAACGCTGCCACTGGGCACACCTCCATTTGCATCACCCATGGCACGCTGTAGCAGCAGCGCGTTACTGGAAGCGGCTTGTGGCAATATTTCAATATTGAATTGGCCCACATCGGTGCCCAGCCAACGCACCACCTCATCCCGCTCCAGACGTTGCCATGGGCGGGCCAAACGATATCCGCGACCGCGTATCCGGTGCAACACCACATTGCACTCCCCAACCTCAGTGAGCGCGTTAAATACACTAGCGCGCGACACTCCGAGTTGACCCGCTAAAATCTCACCGGAATGAAATTCACCGTTAGCCAACAGATTCAACAGCTGCCAGGACCTAGCACTGAGAATACCTACAGTCATTGCGGCATCTCTGCATCCTGCCGTGGTTGAACTTCAAGAAACTCCATGATTTCTTCGCGTCGACTCAATGCATCCTGATAGCCCAGATCAATCAATGCACGACAGAATTTCTTCTCAGATAGCAGGTAGCTTATCAGGGACACGCCACTGTTATGTCTGACACCAACCAGACGAAACAACAAGCGTATCGTCCAAGGTAATTCCTTTAGGTATCTTTCGGCTATCTTGTCAATCGGTCGGCTCGGCGAAATGACCATTACATCCACATGCTGAAGGTTGTTACTCTCGCGCATCTCGATTGGCATGACTGCTACCAGTTCATTGATCTTTTTCAACCTCTCCAGATCTACGCTCATGTGATCGAGAAAGATACTGTTCAGCGCATGCCCGGCGATCTGCGCCAGAGTTGGATATTCATGTATCTCACTGCGTTCAGGTTGATCATCATACTCACCTGTAGTCGTACCAATCACCATTATTCGTGTTGCGCCCAGATGTAATGCAGCGCCTAATGGAGATATCTGACGCATCGAACCGTCACCAAAATATTCACGGTTAACTAAGGTCGGCTTAAACAGGAAAGGAAGTGATGCTGAAGCTAACAGATGCTTGATCTCAATTTGAGTTGGCACCCCGATACGTCCGGGTCGCCGCCAGGGAATCAATTCCTGAACACCCTGATAAAAAGTCACCGATTGCCCCGAGCCATAGCCTGATGCAGTGATGCTTAGAGCATGAAGAAAGCCTGCATCAATACTCTCCTGGATCATCTCGCAGGGCAGTGTTTGCTCCATCAATTCCATCAGCGGTGAATTATCGAGTAGCGAAACTCGACTAAGCTTGTTGATCCCCAACAATCTTAATACTACGCCTGCCAACCAAAGCATGGAGTTATTGAACACACCAACCACATCGGTACGATATATCTGGTTGGCATGAAAATTTTTCCATGTATTGACAAGATACTGCACTCCCATGCTGAAGTTTTTGGCGTTAATAGCAAGCGTGGCGGCATTGAGTGCTCCAGCCGAGGTGCCACAGACAATCTTGAATGGAGAGTGGGAGCGGCGCGGCAAAAGTTCGGCTATCGCCTTGAGCACGCCCACCTGATAGGCTGCACGAGCCCCCCCGCCAGTAAGTATCAGGCCTGTGCGATTTTTCATCTCTGTGTTATTCGACTTCAGCCCGCACTGATTCCAACGCATCTTTCAGCGTTTCTTCAGGCAAAGCATTCAGCGCATCGGACAGTTGGTCAGCGGCATCTACAATTGCTATTGGTAACGTTTCGGCATCAGTATTTGCCACCAGCACCGCTGCTGCACCGACCACCTTGAGTAACTTTGTGCGCTCGTTCATCAACATCTCGATTTCCTTGCTAAGTAAAGCGACTTCCTGCTTGTTCATTACTGTTCCCCCTAGTGTGTTTCGCGCCAACTATCGCCAACTCGCCCTTATTCACGATGCTCCGCACTACTGCGATCGACGTGAAGTTGCCCACCCATTTTTTCACCTTCCTTGCCAGACAGATTTGCGCTGATTATACTGTAGACATAAGGAGGTAACCTTATACATTAAGGTTACGTATTTTTGTCAACATACAACAAGTCGAGAAGCTCTACTTCCGAAGATTCAAGCCTTCATCCGCTAAATATTCACGCTTATGAACATACCTCCCATTAGTCTTGATACTCAATGCGTATATTAACGCCCGGTAATACTCCGGTTCACCGGCAAACTTATTGAAAGATTAAAAGCTCAATGTCAGTAGATCAAGGGAAGGTATGCCAACCCATCACTTAATTACGAGAAGGAAGCAGAGATATGCCGAACACCACGTTGACATTAAAATCCGTTCAAAGTGCCAGCCTGCCCATTCCCGGTGCTGAGCCTTGGTATGTGCGCGCGTCAGATCCAGCTTTGTCGGTAATGATCGATTATCGATCACGCTCCTCAGTAACCGTTTCCGAAACTGCAACCATAGATGAGGCGATTAAGCACATGAAGCACGCTGGTGTCAGGTGCGCCTTCGTCGTTGACTCGAAAAAAAGTGCTGTCGTCGGAATGCTCACGGCCTACGATATTTTGGGTGAAAAGCCCCAGCAACACATGCACTTTACTGGGGTCGGCCATAGTGACGTACTGGTCAAAGACATCATGTTAAAGATCAGCGACTGGCGCGTGACCGACATTAAGGATATTGAGAATTCGACTGTGGGTGACCTATTGGCCATATTCATAAAAACTGAATTGACGCACTTGCCTGTGCTGGAGACAACCGAAAACCATGAGCAACGATTACGCGGGCTGCTCTCTTTTGCCAAGGTTAAACGTCTGTTGGTTGATTTGAAATGAACCACCGCAAGCTGGGCGAAGACTCTGCTTGCAGCCCACTTTGAGCAAAACCCAATTGAGTAACGTGCGGACAGATACGTGAATTACCATAAGCACCACGCTAGTCCCTAATCGCTGCCAGCATTTTTTCCAACCGCTTCACCGACACGATCACCGGAGTCTTCAGTTCCTGCGCGAACAGCGATACGCGCAACTCCTGCAACAACCACGCGAATTCGTAAACTCTCGGGTCGGAATTACTCTGTTGAGATTGACGCAGCTTTTGCCACGCCTGTGTTAGTGGCTGCATCTGTGCCATGCACTGCGCGTCGCGCGCCGAATTGATGCGCAATTTCTCAATACGCAGGTTGATCGCCCTGAGGTAACGCGGCACGTGTTGCAGGCGTTCATACGGGGTGTCGGCAATGAAGCGTTTGTGCAACAGCCATTCGAGCTGTGCGCGAACATCCTGATTCGCCTGCGCATGAGCCTTGAGTTGCGGAAGATTTTTTTGCACAGCCTGATATTCGACTAGCACGTTGCCGACCAGCCGCGCGAATTCCTGCGCGATGAGCAGCAGGCGGTTTTTTGCTTCCTTGCCGCGCGCGATGAATTCGGCTTCGTTCGCGGGCAATGGATCGTTCAGGCAGCAACGCTCGAAAGTTATCGCCAGTATCTGTTGCTGCAACTCCTGCTGCGTGCCGAATGGCATGTACAACATGCCAATCCGTTGCGCGTCGGGCAGATTTTTTTCCAGATACTTCACCTGCTCTTTGAGCAGCAGCATAAACAATCGACGCAAACCGCCGCGATGCTCAGAGTGGGCGGCATCGCGGGTATCGAAGGCACGCGGCACCACCGCATCGCCTTCATCCACCAGCGCGTTGTACAGCGTCACGGTTTGCCCGGCGCGTTTGACCTCGCGGGTCTCGCTAAAGTCGCCGAAACTCCACGAGGTGTAGCGCCGGTCTGAAACGGATTCGCCTTTCTCTTCCTTCTCATCTTTCGCCCCGGAGGCCGTCATCTGCGCGGCGCGCGACGCAAGTTCGCCGTGCAATTGGGCAAAGTTGCGCGACATGCCGAGCTGCCTGCCATGCTCGTCCACGACGCGAAAATTCATCAGCAAATGCGGCGGCAATTGTTCCAGACGGAACGCGTCCGGCGGCACATCGAGCTGCTTCTGCTCGCGAATGTAGCGCGCCAGCGCCAGCAGCAACGACGTGTTCGAGGGTGGCACTTCGCGGCAAAATGCCACCGCGAATTTCTGGGCCGGCACCAGATGGCGGCGCAATTTCTGCGGCAGAGTCTTGAGCAGTTGCACAACCTTTTCCGCCAGAATGCCTGGAACCAGCCACTCGCAGCGCGGCGCGCTCACCTGGTTGATGAGCGCCAGCGGCACTGCAAGGGTAATGCCGTCGTCATTCTTGCCCGGCGAGAAGTTGTAGCTCAGCGCGAAGCTGATGTTGTCAATTTTCAAATTCGGCGGAAACTGGTCGGTGGTGATGCCCGCCGCTTCGTGGCGCATCAGGTCGTCTTTTTTCAGGTAGAGCAACTTCGGATCATCGCGCTCCGCTTCCTTGCGCCAATGTTCAAAGGATGCGCCGTTGTGGATTCCTTCCGGAATGCGGCTGTCGTAGAACGCAAAGATCAACGCGTCGTCCACCAGCACATCGGGGCGGCGCGCCTTGTGTTCCAGTGCCTCAATGTCGGCGATCAGTTTCTGGTTGTGCGCGAAGAACGGCGCACGCGTCTCGAACTCGCCGCCGACCAGCGCCTGGCGTATGAACACCTCACGCGACTCCGCCGCGTTCATCGGGCCGTAATGCATGCGCTTCTTCGCGTTCAACAGCAAGCCATGCAGCGTGCTGCGCTCGTAGGCAGTGACTTGCGCGGCCTTTTTTTCCCAATGCGGGTCGTAATAATGCCGCTTGATCAGGTGTGCACCAGTCTCCTCCAGCCACTCCGGTTCGATGCGCGCCACGCAGCGCGCGTACAGCCGGTGCGTCTCGATCAGCTCGCCCGCCATCACCCACTTCGTGCCTTTTTTTGCCAGCACCGAATTTGACGCAACGATGAACTTGATGCCGCGCGCACCCATATATTCGTTGCCTTCCAGACTCTTCATGCCAATGTTGCCGAGCAGGCCGCACAGCAACGCTTTGTGGATTTGTTCGTAAGCGGCGGGTTGCTCGTTACTGCGCATCCCCATCTCCGCAACCTGCCCGTGCAACTGCTGGTGCAACTCGCGCCACTCGCGCAGCCGCAGCGGCGACAGGAAATTCTTGCGGCACTCTTCCGCCAGTAAACGGTTGGATTTCTTTTCCGCCAGAGCCTGCTCGAACCACGCCCATATCTTCAGGTAGGCGAGAAAATCGGAGCGCTCATCGGCAAAGCGCTTGTGCGCCGCATCTGCCGCCTCCTGCCTGTCCAGCGGTCGCTCTCGCGGATCCTGCACCGACAGTGCGCTGGCGATGACCAGGATCTCCGTCAGGCAGTGGTATTGCCGCCCCGCCAGCAACAGGCGCGCGATCTTCGGGTCGAGTGGAAGTTTGGCCAGCTCATGCCCGAGCGGCGTCAATTGGCGCGCCTCGTCTATCGCGTTCAATTCCGAAAGCAACTGATAACCGTCCGCGATCATGCGCGGCGTAGGCGGCTCGATGAACGGGAACTCCGCAATATCCCCAAGTTCGATCGCGCTCATGCGCAGGATAACGGTGGCAAGCGACACCCTGAAGATCTCCGGGTCGGTAAATTCGGCGCGCTGCAAAAAATCCGCTTCATCGTACAGGCGTATGCACACGCCGCTCATCACCCGCCCGCAACGCCCGGTGCGCTGATTGGCGGCGGCACGCGAAATTTTTTCGATGTGCAGCTGCTCGACCTTCTGGCGGATGCTGTAGCGGTTTACCCGCGCCAGGCCGCAGTCGATCACGTAGCCGATGTTGGGCACGGTCAGCGAGGTTTCCGCGACGTTGGTCGCCAGCACGACACGGCGTTGCCCTCCGGTTTTGAACACACGGTCCTGCTCCGCTGCCGATAATCTCGAAAATAGCGGCAACACTTCGATGCCTCTGGGATGATGCTTGCGCAATGCTTCCGCCGTGTCGCGTATCTCGCGCTCACCGGGCAAAAACACCAGCACATCGCCGCGCAAGCTGCCTGCGGCCAGCTCGTCGAGCGCAGAACTCACTGCCTGCGGCACATCCTGCGCCTCGCCCTCTGCGCTGATTTCCAGTGGCCGATAGCGCGTCTCCACCGGGTAACTGCGCCCTGACACCTCGATCACCTGCGCGCCAAAATGCTTGGCGAAGCGGTCGGCATCCAGCGTGGCCGAGGTGATGATGAGCTTGAGGTCGGGACGGCGCAGCAATAGTTGCTTGAGATAGCCGAGCAGGAAATCGATGTTCAGCGAGCGCTCGTGCGCCTCGTCGATGATGATCGTGTCATAATTTCTCAGCAGCGGGTCGCCATGAATTTCCGCCAGCAGAATACCGTCGGTCATCAATTTAATGCTGGTGTCCTGCGACACCTTGTCGTGGAAGCGCACCTTGTAGCCGACCGCGCCACCCAGCTCAGTTTTCAACTCAAACGCGATGCGTGTCGCGACGGTGCGTGCCGCGACGCGGCGCGGCTGGGTGTGGCCGATGCAGCCCAGCACGCCGCGCCCCAGCGCCAGACAGATTTTCGGCAACTGCGTGGTCTTGCCAGACCCGGTTTCGCCGCACACGATCACCACCTGATGCTCACCGATCGCGCGCGCAAGGTCCGCGCGCTTTTGTACTACCGGCAAATCGCCAGGGAATTCAATGGCGGCAAGAGAATCAAGGCGCGCCTTGCGCCGCGAGGCGCTCGCTGATAACACGGTAGTCACGGACTCCCTTGACAGTTAGTTGACAGTTCGAAAAGAAAAGGGGCTACGCAGCGCGTAACCCCTTGATAATTGGTGGGTCTGGAAGGACTTGAACCTTCGACCAAAGGATTATGAGTCCTCTGCTCTAACCAACTGAGCTACAGACCCGAAAAGAACCTTCGCAAGGCTAGTCTTCGCTATCGAGGAAGCTCTTGAGCTTCTCGGAACGAGAAGGGTGACGCAATTTGCGTAGCGCCTTGGCTTCGATCTGCCGGATACGCTCGCGCGTGACATCGAATTGTTTGCCGACCTCTTCCAGCGTGTGGTCGGTGTTCATTTCGATGCCGAAGCGCATCCGCAACACTTTGGCTTCGCGCTGCGTCAGACTGTCCAAAATACTCGCTGTAGCTCCGCGCAGGCTTTCGTAAATCGCCGCATCTATGGGCACGGTGGTATGCGAATCTTCGATGAAATCACCGAGGTGCGAATCGTCATCATCACCTACTGGCGTTTCCATGGAGATCGGTTCTTTGGCTATTTTGAAGATTTTGCGAATTTTGTCTTCCGGCATCTCCATCTTAATCATCAGTGTTGCGACATCCGGCTCCATGCCGGTTTCCTGCATGATCTGCCGCGAGATGCGATTCATCTTGTTGATGGTCTCGATCATATGAACCGGGATTCGGATGGTGCGCGCTTGGTCGGCGATGGAGCGGGTAATCGCCTGGCGTATCCACCAAGTCGCATAGGTCGAAAATTTGTAACCGCGACGGTATTCAAACTTATCCACCGCCTTCATCAAGCCGATATTCCCCTCCTGAATTAGATCGAGAAATTGCAATCCGCGATTGGTATATTTTTTAGCAATGGAGATCACTAGTCGCAAATTTGCCTCGATCATGTCGCGTTTGGCACGACGCGCCTTGGCTTCGCCGTTGGTCATCTGTCGGTTTATTTCCTTCAGGTCGCGTATCGGAATACCGACGCGCTGTTGTAGATCCAGTAGGCGCTGTTGCTGCTCAACAATGGCGTGCTGGTAGCGCGCTAACGCTTCTCCATAAGGTTTTTTTAATTTTAGCTCCGAGGCCACCCACTTCAAATTTCCTTCATTGTCTGGAAAGGACTTGATGAAATGGGGGCGCGGCATCTTGCCTTTAGTGACACACATTTCCTGAATGCCGCGCTCGGAACGACGAACTTCTTCAACCAAGCTGCGCATGGTGTCGCACAATGCATCAACCTGTTTCGCCGAGAAACGGAATTTCATCAACTCGTCGGAGATGCCAGCTTGGAGCTTATCGTACTGTTTACTGCGATAGCCGTGTTTTTCGTAAGCCCTGCCTATTTTGGCAAATAAATCAGCAATCGCAGCAAAACGCTCCAGCGCATTGGCTTTTAGCAGTGCTAAATTGGCCGCGGCGACAGCAGCAGCAGCAGCAGCAGCAGCAGCCTCATCTTCTTCGTCGTCATCTTCTTCGTCGTCATCTTCTTCGTTAGCCTGAACCTGCATTGCTGCCCCCACACCCTCTGCAGCGATGGCTGGATCATCATCAACATCCACAAAGCCATCGATCAGTTCGTCGATACGCATCTGATCGGTTTTGATTTTCTCGACCAGTGCCAAAATTTCGGCTATCGTCGCCGGACACATGGAAATCGCCTGAATCATGTGCTTCAGACCTTCTTCGATACGCTTAGCGATCTCAATTTCTTTTTCGCGGGTGAGCAGATCAACCGTGCCCATTTCGCGCATATACATGCGTACCGGGTCAGTGGTACGGCCAAATTCAGAGTCCACCGTGGAAAGCGCGGCTTCTGCTTCTTCTACCGCATCTTCATCCGCTGCTGCAGGTGCGGCATCCGACATGATCAGCGTTTCAGCATCAGGAGCTACATCACACACCGAGACGCCCATCTCGTTAATCATGCTAACCACGCCTTCAATCTGTTCGACTTCGAGCATATCCGGTAAATGGTCGTTGATTTCCGCATAGGTCAGATAGCCGCGCTCCTTGCCCAGCATAATTAGTGCCTTCAAGCGCGTGCGCCGCGCCTCGATATCGAGTTGCAGGTCAATTACCGGCTGAGCTGAGATTTCAGCATGCTTTTTGCTCGGTTTTTTCTTGTCTTTAGGCTTGGCCATGTTCAGTTTCCCAATTGCGTAATGCGGCCTAATTAGTGTTAGCCCGCCGAAAAGCGGCGGATTATACCTTATTCCACCTCCATTTTCCTAACCTCACAGATGCTTAGCTTTGCATAGCCATTCAACTACGGTCGCGAAAAGTGCCAGCTAAGTTCACCTGCAAGGGGGTGCCATTTCTGTAAGGGGTTAAAGCCCCAATAACTTGCGCAACCTAGTTAGTTGCGTTGCAGTAAAAACAGGTATTGCTCGCGCTCTGAGTCAGTCAAGTTGGATAACCCGCCTTGCGTCAATTTGGTCTGCAACACCTGAAACTGCTGGCGGCGTTGATTTACGTTGAGCTTGCTGAGCAGCCCGATAAATTCGGCAGCCACATCAAAATTATCGCCCCAATGCAGTATATCTACCGCTGCCGCGGCTAGTATTTTTTCATGTTTCGTACCCTGGAACATCTGCACAACAGCAGGACTCGTCAACGAAAAATTTTCTTCCCGCAACACCATCAACAGATCTGCGACCGCCTCGGCGTCCGTGCCTTCACCGCTCCACTCAGCGGAAATTTGTGCTCCCAAGTCCGGCCGCGCCAGCAGGCATTGCAACAGTACACGATGTGCTGATGGGGTCGAACGCCCTGCTTTCTGATAGCCCGGACGCGCAGCCCGAGCAACTGGTTTGATTTCATATAACGCCTCAAGTTCCGCCTGACTAACCCCAGAAAGTGCCGCGACTTCTTTGCGTAACAGCAACGCTGTAGCAGGTGCGATGATTGCAGTCAGCAACGGCTTCGCGCGCTGCAGCAATTGATTGCGTCCTTCCTGGTTGCGCAACTCCAACCCCGTACTGATTTCGCGTAGGAGATAAGTAGACAATGGCATGGCTTCTTGCACACGCTGCTCGAAAACGTCCTTGCCGAATTTGCGGATATAGCTGTCGGGATCATGTTCGACCGGCAAGAACAAAAAACTGATTCGTTTGCCGTCCTGCAGGTATGGTAGTACGTTTTCCAGTGCCCGCCAGGCTGCACGCTGCCCTGCCTGGTCGCCATCAAAACAGAATACGATGTGCTCGGTGAGACGCAATAGTTTTTGTGCATGGTATGGGGTGGTCGCCGTACCCAGTGTCGCCACGGCATATTCAATACCATGCTGCGCCAGCGCCACCACATCCATGTAGCCTTCCACCACTAGGGCTTGCTGCGCAGCACGGATGGCCTTTTGCCCCTGAAACAAGCCATACAACTCACGCCCCTTTTCAAACAAAGGTGTTTCCGGCGAATTAAGATACTTGGGTTCGCCCTTGTCCAGCACGCGTCCACCAAAACCGACTACCTGCCCGCGCATATTAATAATGGGAAACATGATTCGATCACGGAACCTGTCGTAACGTTTGTTTTCATCGTTGCTGATAACCAGACCCGTTTCATTCAGCGTTTCGTCCTGGTAATTCGGAAACGCGGCGGCGAGGTTCTGCCAGGCATCCGGTGCGTAACCGATACCGAATCTTGCTGCGATCTCACCGCTCAGTCCGCGCTGCTTGAGATAATCGATCGCGCGTTGTGATGATTTGAGTTGTTCGCGGTAATAGCGCGTGGCGGTTTGCATCACTTCATACAGATCGGGTGCGATCTTCTGATAAACCTCACCTGCAGCAACTCGTACGTGCGGAACCTCCAAACCTGTGCTACGAGCCAATTCCTCTATCGCGTCGACATAGCCCAAACCGACGTGCTCCATGACAAAGCCGACCGCGGTGCCATGTGCCCCACAACCAAAGCAGTGATAAAACTGTTTGGACTGACTGACGGTAAATGAGGGAGACTTTTCGTTGTGGAACGGGCAACAGGCGACGAAATTTGCACCGGCCTTTTTAAGCGGTACATAACGCTCGACTACTTCCACGATATCGAGACGATTGAGCAGATCCTGAATAAAACTTTTTGGAATCAAGTGAACACCGCCTCTTCATCACGCCTGGCAAATAACCGGGGAATGGCTTACGGGGTATTACCCGGTTTGATACTGCAGATTATTTCGTCAGTTGCGCTTTGATCACGGCAGAAACTTTACCCATATCAGCACGCCCGGCCAACTTGGGTTTGAGCACGCCCATCACTTTGCCCATGTCTTGCGCACCTGCCGCACTGGTCGAGGCTATCGCTTCGGTGACAGCTGCACCGATTTCGGCATCGCTGAGTTGTTGCGGCATGTAGTCTTTCAACACGCTCATTTCGAATTTCTCAACATCCGCCAGGTCTTGGCGGCCCGCAGCTTCATATTGACTGATGGAATCGCGCCGCTGCTTGTTCATCTTTTCGATGATAGCGACCACGTCCGCGTCCGATAACTCGATGCGCTCGTCTACCTCGCGCTGCTTGATGGCGGCAAGCAATAGACGAATCGCCCCGAGGCGCGCCACATCCTTTGCGCGCATCGCGGTCTTCATGTCATCAGTGATTTGTTGCTTGAGACTCATGAGCACTTGTATAAATTCAGATTTGCGAGCCTCCGCTCCACGGCTTGCCTGCTTACCCCTCTGCATATCTTGCATTTGGACGAACTTTGATTTTACAGAAACACCCAAAAGTGAAAACTAACCACTACGCCCAAGTCGGGCAAGATAGATTAATAGAGCTTAGGAGGGAGAACTTGGCTCATCAGGCGCTTGTAGTGGCGCTTCACGGCTGCAGCCAGCTTGCGCTTGCGCTCTGCGGTAGGCTTTTCGTAAAACTCGCGCGCGCGCAAATCGGTCAACAGACCGGTCTTTTCCACGGAACGCTTGAAACGACGCATTGCTACTTCGAATGGCTCGTTCTCTTTTACACGTACTGTTGTCATGAACTAACTGCCTTCTACTGAAAAATTGAGGGCGCGATTCTAGCAAAATGCCCAGTCCCCCACAACCGGAATTTAATTAACTGATATTCTGGCAAATCTGCGCTTGCCGACCTGCGCGACGACAACCACGCCGGCCTTGAACCGCAGGGCTTTGTCACTTACTTTTTCGCCGTCCAATTTGACTGCGCCCTGACCTATCAAGCGCATCGCTTCAGATGTCCCTTCGACCAGCCCGGCTTGTTTGAGCATTTGCGTGATGCCGATTTGACCATCAATGCTGGTAACGGAGGCTTCCGGGAGATTATCCGGGATACCCCCATGACTGTGGCGATTCTGGAAGTCATCAAGTGCGTAATCAGCATCCGGTTTTGAATGGAACCGTTCAACGATCTCCTTGGCGAACGTGATTTTGATATCCTTTGGATTTCGTCCATCCTCAACTTCCCTTTTCCAGCGCTGGATCGTGGCCAGCGACTCGAATGAGAGCAATTCGATGTAACTCCACATCAGTTCATCTGAAATGCTCATGAGCTTGCCAAATATCTGCTGTGGATCCTCGTTTATCCCGATGTAATTACCGTGCGACTTGGACATTTTGTTGATGCCCTCGATACCGATCAGCAGCGGCATGGTGAGTACGCACTGCACGGGCTGCCCATAATGCTTCTGCAATTCGCGCCCCATCAGCAGGTTGAATTTCTGATCCGTGCCGCCCAGTTCGATGTCCGCCTTGAGCGCCACGGAATCGTAACCCTGCACCAGCGGATAGAGGAATTCGTGGATCGCGATCGGCTGGTTGCTTTTATAACGCTTGCCGAAATCGTCGCGCTCCAGCATACGTGCCACAGTGGAAGTCGCGGCCAATTTAATGATCCCATTAATACCGCCAATATCATTGTATTTCCCAGATGGCTTCATACCGTTAGCCAATAATTTCGCTCCCAGCAACTCTTCGTTTGTAGGCAAAGAAAATTTCTTGTTTTTTCTTGGTTTTGGAAGGTACCACTTCGAATTGAAGCAAATTTCAGTCAAGTCCGGGTCGAGCACCTTGAACACCTGGTCACGGTAGGACTGGGCATTTTCCAGAACCTGCTCGCGCGATAATGGCGGACGAGTAGTATTTTTTCCTGTCGGGTCGCCGATCATGCCGGTAAAGTCGCCGATCAGAAACAGCGCGTGATGCCCCATATCCTGCAACTGGCGCATCTTGTTGAGCAGCACGGTATGGCCGAGATGCAAATCCGGCGCGGTCGGATCGAAACCCGCCTTAACACGCAGCGGGCGGCCAAGCGCCAACTTTTGTTTCAAATCTTCTTCAGGCAGGAGTTCATGTGCGCCGCGCCTGATTTGCGCTAGCGCATCTGTATGCATCGTGTTCGGCTGTGTCATTTCGGTCATATTTTTCATCAATTTGCTAGTGCAGGAAAGGCGGCCTTCCTTTCGCGTTGCTGCTCACCAGTACTTTCCGACCATTCATCGGTATCGATTTGCCACCCATCAGTCCGGTATTGGTAAACACCCGTTTCTGGTAAAGTACGCACCGCCCACAGTTGCCAAGCGCTGCTGCAGTAAAGTAAAGCAATTCAAGGAGACACGAATGTTAACCCAAAACCCGCTCAGCCAAGATCGCAAAAAGAAGTTGCGCTGGTTTGTCACCGTATCCTCGCTGCCACTGCTGGGTGTACTTACCGCTTTTGGCCTGGTGCCGCAAAGTGATTTAGGTTTGCCTTCAGCTAAAATTGCGATAGAAGAGATCGCCTTACCTAAAGTCGATAGCGTGATCGCCGTTTCCAGCTTTTGGCGTAGCGAACGGGTACAGCGTGGTGATACCGTAACCGAGCTGTTGAACCGGCTGAACATTGAAGATGCAATCGCCAGTAGCTATCTGCGTAGTGCCGCTGAAACCGAATCCTTTCGCAAACTGTCTGTAGGCAAGGAAATTCAGGCTGAAACAACTGTCACAGGCGATTTGATTACTTTAAGTTATCTCAACAATAACGGTGAGCACACCTTGATCGGCAAGCAAAGTGGCGCGTTCAAAACCAGTGCCTTGCCCCCAGAGCTTGAAAAACGTCTATTCGTGCGCACTGGAGAAATAGAAACTAACTTATATTCTGCTGCCGACGTTGCCGACATACCTGAAACCACTACCAGCCAACTTTACGAACTCTTCAGTGGCGACATCGATTTCCATCATGATCTCAGGGTTGGTGACAAATTCACAGTGGTCTACGAGATGATTTACCACAACGGCGCGCTGCTAAATACCGGCCGCATCCAATCTGCCGAATTCATCAATCAAGGCCATGTTTATCGTGCCGTCTACTTCCAAAAAGATGCTCAGCACGGCGATTACTACACACCTGAAGGCAAGAGTGTGCGCAAGGCATTTTTGCGTTCCCCCATCGAATATTCGCGTGTGAGTTCCAGTTTTTCCAACTCACGTTTTCACCCGTTGCTGAATAGATGGAGAGCTCACAAAGGCGTGGACTTTGCAGCTCCAACTGGCACCAAAATCAGGGCCACCGCAGATGGTGTGGTTTCATACTTTGGCAAGGAAAGCGGCTATGGCAACGTCATCAAGATCAAGCATCAGGGTCGCTACACCACCGTATATGGTCATTTGTCGCGTTTTGCCCAAGGCCTGCGCCGTGGACAACGCGTGGCGCAAGGTGACTTGATCGGCTATGTCGGCAAGACCGGTTTGGCCAGCGGTCCACATCTGCATTATGAATTCAAAATCAATGGCCAACACCACAATCCGATGCGTGTTGAGTTGCCGGACGCACAGCCCATTAGCAATGCTTACCAATCTGCCTTTCAAGCTGTGGCAGACGACTTCGTCGCCCGCCTGAACCTGCTGCGCAACACCAACCTAGCCAAACTCGACTAACAGCGCGTGCAACACCCGCCGGAACTGTATGTAGGTCTGATGTCCGGCACCAGTCTGGACGGGATTGATGCCGTCCTTGTTGATTTGGGCCAGACAAAACCTCGCTTAATTGCAGCGCACTACCAACCTTTTAATGTTGTTCTAAAAGCCGACCTGCTCGCGCTGAATTTACCTGCTCCCAATGAATTGCATCAGGCGCAAATTATAGGTAATCAGTTGGCGAGATTGTATGCGGCGGCAGTTACACCGCTGCTCGCTCAAGCCAAGCTATCAAACAAAGAAGTTAAAGCAATTGGCTGCCACGGTCAAACCATCCGCCACTGTCCCGAACACGGCTACACTGTGCAAATCGGCAACGCTGCACTGCTGACAGAATTGACCGGTATAACCGTTATCAACGATTTCCGCAGCCGCGACATCGCTGCCGGCGGGCAGGGCGCGCCGCTGGCTCCAGCGTTTCACGACAAAGTGCTGCGCCATCCTGACATACACCGCATCGTCGTCAATATCGGCGGTATCAGCAATCTGACCAACCTGCCACCGGATGCTTACGATCACAGTGACATGACCGCTACTTCCGGCTTCGACAGTGGCCCGGGCAACATGCTGATGGATGCCTGGTGTTTGCAGCATACTGGTAAAGCCTACGACAACTACGGCGCATGGGCAGCTTCTGGCAAAGTGCTGCCCAAGCTACTGGAAAAAATGCTTAACGAACCATTCTTCGCCCTACCTCCGCCCAAGAGCACAGGGCGCGACCTGTTCAATATGAACTGGCTGCAAACCAAATTGACAGGCAGAGAAATGGCGGAAGACGTACAGGCCACCTTACTAGAACTAACTTGCCTGACCATCGCGCAGGCCAACCAGAAATATTGCCTCGGCGCAAAAGAAATTTATCTGTGCGGCGGCGGTGCGCATAACCATGCATTGCACAGTCGGCTAGCTACTTTGCTGACAGATTGCAAACTACAAACAACTTCCGCCATCGGAGTGGATGGCGACTATCTTGAAGCCATCGCCTTCGCCTGGCTGGCACAACAAAACTTGCATTGCAAGCCTGCCAACCTGCCGCTGGTAACAGGAGCAAAGCACCCATGTATACTCGGCACGATTTATCGAAATTCGTAGCACATATTCACGCACTTTATAAGATACCTAATGAGCAATTTTTTCATCCCTCTGCTAGCTGTGTTGTTGTTATCACCGACAGAAACGCTGTCAGATGAAATCAACTCAACCGTTCACAAGGCAAATAAATCAGCACTCAGCACCACAACAACCTCTTCGACAGACTCAACCGAGCTTGTCATTAGTGCGGTCGGTGACATTATGCTGGATGGGACGGCGCGGTCAGTGCTAACTGAACTGGGCTACGATTACCCTTTCGTACAGATGCGTCAATATTTCAGCGGCGCACAGATCATTTTTGGCAATTTGGAAGGGCCGCTCACTAATCGTGGCACGCCCGATCAAGACAAAAAATTTGTGTTTCACTCTCCGCCAGCCAAGGTCAGTGCCGCGCTCAAAAGCGCCGGATTTAATGTGCTGTCGCTTGCCAACAATCACACGCTTGATTACGGTGTCGGCGGCCTGGCCCAGACCATTGAGACACTGGATGCAGTAGACATCCAACATCCCGGTGCAGGAGCTAACCTCATGGCCGCACGCCAACCGGTTATGTTTCGAATTAACGGTCAGCAGGTCGCAATTCTTGCCTATTCGATGACCTTGCCGGAAAATTTTTTTGCCGGAGAAAGTAAGGCCGGCACTGCCTTTGGTCATGAGGAACATGTGCGGGAGGATGTGATGGCAGTGCGCAAACAAGCCGACATCGTGCTGGTGTCATTCCATTGGGGACAGGAAGGGGAAACTACTTTGCGAGATTATCAGACACGCCTCGGCCATCTCGCCATTGATTCAGGTGCCAGCGTAGTCATCGGCCATCATCCGCATATACTGCAGGGTATTGAACATTACAAAGACGGTATTATTCTCTACAGCTTGGGCAATTTCACTTTCGGTTCGTACAGTATGCTCTCGGCACGTAGTGCCGTTGCCCAACTACATTTCCGTAACAGCCGACTGAAGCGGCTAAAGTTATTTCCTATTAACGTGAATAATTTCGAGGTGCAATTTCAGCCGCAACCGCTACATGGCGAGCAGGCAAATGCAGTGATTGCTGAAATACAAACCCTATCAGCGGAACTCAATACTGTTGTACGCAATGACGATGGTGTCGGAGTTGTAATTCTTGACGAGACAAACGCGCCACGCTAAAACCAACCAACTCTCACGTAGTCTGCATGATTATTAGCATGCATCTGGAGCAAGCCCTCAAAATGCAAACGGGGCGCCTAGCCAATCAAATTAAGCCGAGAAAGATGATCCGCAACCACATGTGGAGGTGGCGTTGGGATTCTTGATGACGAACTGCGCGCCTTCCAAGCCTTCTTGATAATCAATTTCAGCGCCTACCAGATACTGAAAACTCATCGGATCGATTAACAGCTGAACGCCGTTCTTATTCAGCACGGTGTCGTCCTCGTTGGTCACCTCGTCAAAGGTGAAGCCATACTGAAATCCGGAACAGCCACCACCGCTGACGAAAACGCGTAATTTTAGGTCGGCATTTCCTTCTTCCGTAATTAGTTCTTTTACTTTGTTGGCCGCGCTATCTGTGAATAGCAGCAGATCCTGCACTTCAGTCATCGCATTCATTCTGTGCTCTCCTTAAAGAATTATTCGCCACTGCCAGAACTTGATTTGAACGCCAGCACTTTTTCTTCTGCCTCGGGATTGTCGTGCAACAGCCGTCCGTCAACAATTGCGCCAAGCTGGATCTCCATTGTCTTGTAATGCACATCGCCTGTGACCCTGGCTTGGCTTTGTAGTTCCAGATAATCGCTGGCGGATACCGAACCTTTGATCGTACCATTGATCACCAGATGGGTGACACTGATCTCGCCACTCACCTGCGCATGCTCACTGAGCACCAACGTACTCGGTTTGCCAGGCGCGGCAATAACGTTGCCATTCACCTGCCCGTCAATACGTAACCCGCCACCGAAGTTCAGGTCGCCATTGATGATCGTATTCGCACCGATCAGTGAATCAATCTGGGTTTGCGGCTTGCTGGGCTTTTTGCTAAACATCGTTTTTTCCTCATTTTTATGATGGACTTACGTTTTGCCGCACTTTAGGTTCGGCAGCACCTCGCTCGAATATGCGCACTTGCACGTTTTCCAGTTCTGCATCGGGCGGTAACTGTATACTCTGCTCAACACGCTGATAATACTTGAAACCGAGCTGAAATTGGGCATTCCCAGACAAATCTTGCGGGAATACATGGGTGGTGCTCAACCCGTTTTCCTTTACCGTGGCGATTAGTTGATAATTGCCGTTGAATTTCTTGGCGCGCTGCCCACTTTGCACCAGTAGCATGCTCAGCTGATATTCCCCAGGAATCTTATCCCGCTCCAGACTAAGACGATGCACGGCTAATTCGCCTTCTTTACCACGAGTTGCGGTCAGATTTTGAAAAAACACCAAATCTTCCTGTAGACGTGTGTTTTTATCTGTCAGCTTTTTAAGCTGGTTGGAGGATTCCTGGTTACTGGCTTGCTCGATTTGTATTTGCCGTTCCTTTTGTGCAAGCCGATTATTCAGTTGCACATTTTCCACTTCCAGTTTGGCTACTTGATCACGTAATCTGGTCAGCTCTTCCTCGGCTTGGCCGCGGTTAAATCCTGCGAACTCCAACCCACTGTCATATGCCCACCAAGCCAAGGTGACCGCAGCCAACACAAATGGCAGCATCATACCCCAACGCAAATACCATGCGATACTTGGTCGCACAGTCATCTGCGGCGCAGAGATACTAAACCTGCGTTCGACACCTCGCCACATCTTGGGATAACCTCTACGCGACATTAGCTATTAGGCGGCCTTAAGGTAACAAAGCAACGTTGTTCAGCGCGGTGAGCTCGTCCAGCTCAAACATAATGTTCATGTTTTGCACTGCTTGACCGGCCGCGCCCTTAACCAGATTATCAATCACTGATAGCACCACCGCTGTATCACCATCATGCGGCCGATGCACCGCAATGCGGCAACAATTCGATCCGCGCACGCTGCGCGTATCGGGATGACTGCCAGCTGGCAAAACATCCACAAAAGGTTCGCTGGCATAACGCTGCTCGAACAATGCCTGCAAATCAACTTCGCGTGCCAGCCTGCCATACAACGTTGCATGGATGCCGCGGATCATCGGAGTGAGATGCGGCACGAAGGTCAGCCCGATCTCTTTAGCGGCCACGCGCATCAAACCCTGCTTGATTTCCGGCAAGTGACGGTGTCCAGCCACCCCATAAGCCTTAAAGTTGTCCGCCGCCTCGACGAACAAGCTGCTGATTTCCGCCTTGCGGCCTGCACCGGAAACTCCTGATTTGGCATCGGCAATCAAACTGTCTGGCTCAATCACGCCAGCTTCCAGCAACGGAATAAACCCCAGTTGCACCGCGGTCGGATAACATCCCGGATTGGCAACCAGCCGGGCTGACTTGATCTGTGCACGATTCACCTCAGGTAAGCCATACACCGCTTCTGCCACCAGATCCGGACAGGCATGGGTCATGCCATACCATTTTTCCCACATGGCGATATCTTGCAAACGAAAGTCAGCGGCCAGATCGATCACCTTGACGCCTGCATCCAGCAAAGCTCGCACCTGATGCATTGCGATCCCGTTCGGCGTAGCGAAAAACACCATGTCGCATTGTTCTAAATGCGCTTGATCCGGATGGGTGAACGGCAGATCCACAAAGCCGCGCAAACTCGGGAACATTTGACCGACCAGTGTGCCCGCATAGGTGCGCGAAGTGACCGCATGCAAGGTAACCTGAGGATGTGCGGCCAACAGGCGCAATAACTCCACGCCGGTGTACCCCGCCCCCCCCGCAATGCCAACCTTGATCATCATGAGTTCCATTAAAATACGCTTGTTATTCTACAACAAAACCTCGGCTCCCCTGAGCCATTCATCCACGGCCACGACAACCCCCACTGTAAAATGATACAAAGATGCGACGATGCAAAACGAAAAAGCCGCACTGAGGCGGCTTTTTCGTTTTGCATCTATCCGGCCCTGTGGGGCCGAGACGGGATTAACGCTTTGAGAACTGCTTACGACGACGCGCCTTACGCAGACCGACTTTTTTTCGTTCTACTTCACGTGCATCGCGAGTCACCAGACCGGCTTGTTTCAACACTGGCTTGAAAGAAGCATCAAAGTCTATCAACGCGCGGGTGATCCCGTGACGCACCGCACCGGCCTGACCCGATTCACCGCCACCGATCACGTTCACCATGATGTCGAACTTGCCCAAGGTTTCAGTCAGTGTTAAAG
>JBAQWL010000229.1:0-2345 GCA_049298895.1 Gallionella sp. | reverse complement strand
GTTCAAGGGTAATCAACAACGGGGTGGTTGCTATCTTAGGACGATTCGGGGACCGATTCGGAGACGGCGCCCAATTTATTTTGTGAAAAAATTGGGCGCTTTCCCCATGTAACCCCCATGTGCGTCTGACTGCTGGGTGCAATTAGCTGCCCTTGACGTGATGCATCCATTGGAATAGGATTTAATCCTACTGTGCCAATGGAGACCTGTCATGCGTACAACTCAGCAATTCAGTATTACCCTGCCAAACGAGATGGCGGACATCGTAAAAACCAAAGTCGCAGCCGGCGAATATGCCACCGAAAGCGAAGTGATCCGGGACGGGTTGCGTGCCCTGATAGCTCGCGACCGTGCTGTTGAAAGCTGGCTATTGCAAGAAGTTGGACCGGCCTATGACGCGCTGAAGGCTGACCCTGCGAGGGCTGTTACCGTTGGCCAGGTTCGGGCGATGATTGCGGCAGAACACAAGAAGGCCACCAAAAAAGCGTAATGCTTTACACCGTCTTTTTTACGCCAGAAGCTCAGGGCCAGCTTGCGGCGCTCTATCGCTACATCGCCGTTGCCGCTTCGCCGGAGATTGCCGAACGCTATACCAGTGCCATTGTCACATATTGCGAGGGCTTAAACACCTTTCCAAATCGAGGAACTCGCCGCGATGATGTCCGCCCCGGCCTGCGCATTACGAATTACAAAAAACGTGCCGTGATCGCTTTCGCTGTTGATGCTGAGGTGGTAACCATCATCGGGGTGTATTACGGTGGGCAGGATTACGAAACTGTCCTGCAATTCGATTTAGACGATTAGTCCTGTCACAACCTGAATGGTTGTTTTGGAAGCGTCAGCAATCAGGTGGCTTGAAAAATTGGTACGCACCCGAGCAATTTTTTGCTGTATGAAGAGCTGAAATAATTATATAAAGCCAACATGACCCCAGAAATCATGAACCAGCAACTCATCACCATCAGTCCGATTGACGGTAGCGTCGCAGTGCAGCGACGCTATGCTACGTCTGACGAGATTCATGCCGCGCTCACGCGTGCGAAACTGGCGCAGCGCTCATGGCAGAGCACCTCGCTTGCCACGCGTGCGGCGCTGGTGACGAGCGGGGTTGATGCATTGGTTGCACAGAAGGATGTGATCGCCGAGGAACTGACGCGCCAGATGGGCAGGCCGATCCGCCATACACCCGGAGAAGTGGATGGTTTCGAGGCGCGTGCGCGCCACATGATCGCGATCGCAGAGGCAGCATTGGCCGATGTCGTGCCGCCGGCCATAGCCGGCTATACGCGCTTTATCAAACGCACACCGGTCGGTGTGGTGCTGGTGGTCGCACCGTGGAATTACCCGTTGCTGACCGCAGTCAATGCCATCGTGCCGGCGCTGCTGGCGGGCAATACTGTATTGCTCAAGCATTCGGCGCAAACGCCGCTGGTGGCCGAGCGATTCGCCGCGGCATTCCGCGCAGCGGGTCTGCCGGACGGCGTGTTTCAGTATTTGCACACCACACATGACGACACCAGCCGGATTATTCACTCGCCCGAAGTGAACTTTGTTTGCTTCACGGGCTCCGTCGCGGGCGGTGTTGCAATCGAAGAAGCAGCGGTTGGACGTTTCATCGGTGTCGGTTTGGAACTCGGTGGCAACGATCCGGCCTATGTGCGCGCCGATGCCGATCTGGCGCATGCGGTCAAGACGCTGGTCGATGGCGCATTTTTTAATTCCGGACAATCCTGCTGCGGGATACAACGCATCTACGTTCATAAATTCCTGTTCAAGGAATTCATCGCACGCGCAGTGGCGTTAACCAATCAGTACGTGCTCGGCAATCCACTCGATCCGCAGACCACGCTGGGGCCGGTGGTCAGCACCCGTGCTGCCGCCGATATCCGCGCCATCGTCGCCGAAGCGATCGGCAAAGGCGCAACTGGGCTGATCGATGTGCGCGCTTTTGCAATGGATAAAGCGGGCACTCCGTATATGGCGCCGCAGATTCTGGTTGATGTCGACCACAGCATGAAAATAATGGCCGACGAATGTTTCGGCCCGGTGTGCGGTGTGATGCCGGTGGCCGATGACGACGAGGCGATCCGCTTGATGAACGATAGTCCCTATGGCCTCACCGCTGCGGTATTCACGCGTGACGAAGAGGCGGCACTGCGCATAGGTGACCGCATTGAAACCGGTACATGGTTCATGAACCGCTGCGACTATCTCGACCCGGCGCTGGCCTGGACCGGGGTCAAAAATAGCGGGCGGGGTGTCACACTTTCCAGCATAGGGTTTGAACATCTGACGCGGGCGAAGTCGTATCATTTAAAAACAAAATTGTAGGAGCGGGCTATGCC
>JBAQWL010000228.1:0-6451 GCA_049298895.1 Gallionella sp. | reverse complement strand
CGGTTTCTCCGGCCGCATTGAGCTGCGCCAGCGCCGCATCCGCATCGCCCTTGTCCACGATCACCACCATGCCGATGCCGCAATTGAAGGTGCGGTACATTTCCTGCGGCGCGACGTTGCCCATTTCGCGCAGCCAATCGAACAATACGGGTGTGTGCCAGGCTCTGCCGTCCAGTTGCGCGACGGTGTTTTCCGGCAGTACGCGCGGCACATTTTCCAGCAGGCCGCCGCCGGTGATATGCGCCATGCCTTTCACGGTGAGCGATTTCATCAGCGCCAAAAGAGGTTTCACGTAGATACGCGTGGGCGCCATGATCAGGTCGGACAGCAGTTTGCCGTCGAGTTTTTGTTTGAGATCGACCTTGTGCGTGCTGATGATCTTGCGCACCAGCGAATAGCCGTTGGAATGAGCGCCATTCGATGCGAGGCCGATCACAATGTCGCCCGCCTTGATGTTTTTACCAGAGATGATGTCAGATTTTTCCACTACGCCTACCGCGAAGCCGGCTAGATCATATTCTCCGGCTGGATACATGCCGGGCATCTCTGCTGTTTCACCGCCGATCAGCGCACAACCTGCCTGTTCGCAACCCAAGGCGATCCCCTTGATGACTTCGGTGGCGGTATCCACATCGAGCTTGCCACAGGCGAAATAATCGAGGAAAAATAACGGTTCTGCACCCTGCACCAGAATGTCGTTGACGCTCATGCCGACCAGGTCGATGCCCACTGTGTCATGACGATTCAACTCAAACGCGAGTTTGAGTTTGGTGCCGACTCCATCGGTGCCAGAAACCAGGACAGGCTCGCGATATTTTTTGGAGATTTCCACCAGCGCGCCGAAGCCGCCGATACCGTTTAGCACTTCGGGACGCAGGGTGCGTTTGGCAAACGGTTTGATGTTCTCGACCAAACGGTCGCCCGCGTCCATGTCTACCCCCGCATCGCGGTAGGTAAGGGTGCCGCTATCGGCCGAGGAAGTATTGTTGGCAGGGAGGCTCAAGTTGAGTTTTCGCTATCTACAGGATAAAGTGAGGCACGATTGGTTGCGAATTTTACCTTAAATGACCCTATCCCGCTTCGTTGCCGTGCAATGGCTATCCTTCCTGGTGGTGGCCGTTTTGCTATTGTATTTGCTCAGCCCGATACTCACCCCGTTCGTCGCGGCCGGCATCCTGGCCTATATCTGCAATCCACTGGTGCAGCGGCTGTGCGCATGGAAGTTACCGCGCACCCTGGCGGTGGTGCTGGTGATGTGCGGATTGTTGCTGTTATTCGCCGTGTTGTTGCTGATCATGTTGCCGCTGCTGGAAAAGGAGATCGGCCGATTCGTGACGCGCCTGCCGGAATGGATAGAGGCGGCGCGCCTGCGTTTGTTGCCGGTATTGCAACAGTTGGCGGGCACTGATCTGCAATGGGACAGCCAGGCGGTGAAGGAGATGCTGCTCAGCCACTGGAAGAGTGCCGGCGGGGTGGCGGCGAAACTGCTGCCGTGGCTGGGCAGCAGCGGCGGGGCGATCATCGCGGTGTTGATCAATCTGTTGCTGATCCCGGTTGCGATGTTCTATTTGCTGCGCGACTGGAACCATTTGGTTCGGCACGTGGATGATCTTTTGCCGCGCCATAGTCACGCCAAGGTCAATGAAATACTGACCGAGGTGGATCGCATCCTGGCGGAATTCCTGCGCGGCCAGATCTCCGTGATGCTGTTGATGAGCGCCTATTACAGCATCGTACTGTGGCTGGCCGGGCTGGAATTCGCACTGCCCATCGGCATCGTCGCGGGCATGCTGGTGTTCGTCCCGTATCTGGGCATGGTTGTAGGATTGACGCTTGCGACACTTGCGGCAGTGATGCAATTCCCCGATTTTAGCGGCGTGCTGTGGGTATGGGGCGTATTCGGCGCGGGCCAGCTGATCGAGGGCATGGTGGTCACCCCGTGGCTGGTCGGCGACCGCGTCGGTTTGCATCCGCTGGCGGTGATCTTCGCATTGCTCGCATTCGGGCAACTGTTCGGCTTCTTCGGCGTGCTGCTGGCGCTGCCGCTGTCCGCCATCCTGTTGGTTGCACTGCGCCACGGCAAGGGGCGGTATCTGGAAAGCGACATGTACCGAAAACCATGAGTCAGTTATTGCTCGATATTTCTCCCGACTGGCAACCGTCGCTGGATAATTTCGTGGTCGGGCGCAATCCGGAATTGATCTCGGCGTTGCGCCATGCCTTGTCCGGCACCGCCAGCGAGCGATGTTTCTATGTGTGGGGAGAGGCCGGCAGCGGCAAGAGCCATTTGCTGCAAGCCTGCGTAAGCGCCGCGCTGGAGATGCTACACAGCGCGGTCTATGTCCAAGGCAGCGTTCCAACCCAGAGTATGGACATGGGCGCAACCGTAGTTGTGGTGGATGATGTGGAAACCCTTGATGATGCCTCTCAAATCGGGTTGTTCGATCTGTACAACCAGATGCGCGACAGCGGCGGTATGTTGCTGGTGAGCGGCAAGGAATCGCCGCTGCATCTCAAATTGCGCGACGATCTGCGCACCCGTTTGGGCTGGGGACTGGTGTATCAGCTGCACGGCCTGAGCGAGGAGGAAAAAGCCCAGGCGCTGATGCAACACGCGCATGAGCGGGGCTTCGTGCTGCCGGCCGAGGTCACGCAATATCTGTTGCGCCACGGGCGGCGCGACCTGCCCAGCCTGATGGCGGTGCTGGATGCGCTGGATGAACATTCGCTGCGCCTGCACCGCGCGCCGTCGGTGCCGTTGCTCAAGGAAATAATGCAAAAAGAATTGGAGTTGAAGTGAACCTTGCACTATTTGATTTGGATAACACCCTGCTCAATGGCGACAGCGATTTCGAGTGGTCACAATTTTTGATCCGCATTGGAGTACTTGACCGCGAACTTTTTGAGGCCAAGAACCTTGCATTTTACGAACATTACAAGGCTGGGACTTTGGACATTCAGGAATTCCTTGATTTTCAACTGAAGCCATTGTCGCGCCATGCGCGCAAAACGCTGGATGAGTGGCATCTGCAGTTCATGCGCGAGCGGGCGCTGGGCATGATCACGCAGCCTGCCCGCGACTTGGTAAACCGACATCGCGCGGCAGGGGATGTGTGCGTCATCATCACTGCAACCAATAGCTTCGTCACTGCGCCAATCGCCAGCGAATTCGGTATCGAGCATCTGATTGCCACCGAGCCCGAACACAAGGATGGTGAATTCACCGGGAATGTTGCGGATGTCCCGTGTTTTCGCGAGGGAAAGATTACTCGGCTAAACAACTGGTTGGCCGCGCGCGGCTGGAATCTAGAAAGTTTTGCCGACAGTATCTTCTACAGTGATTCGCTGAATGACCTGCCGCTGATGAGTATAGTGAAACATCCGGTTGCGGCGAATCCCGATGCTACGCTGCGCGCACATGCCGAGCAATATGGTTGGCAGATCATCAGTTTGCGCTGACGCGGAATGCGTATTATTCCCAGGTGTGGCCACGCAGCATTACTGCTTATCATTCGTTCTCATGTGAGCTACTAAGAGGATTTTGTTTTTCTCAACTTGGCAAAGATGCTTGGTTTCCAGGGGCGCAGCGCGACACCATGCTAAAGGCAGACCTCTGTTCGATTGGTAAACCGGCGTCCTGATGGTTGATCGCATTGAACTCACTTGAGAGCTGCTCAATTCTTTTTAGCATGATCTTGCATGATGCCTCGGATAACATTCTTGGAGCGAACATGATAGCTTCGTTTTCTGCCTGAAAATTGCCATCGAAAAAATCCTGTTTCATGCGAACAGCGAAGAACCCCAGAATGGGTCCGTTCTTGCGCCATTTGATGTATAACCCGAACTTTGCGGCGCTTAAACTTTCGATGAAGAAATTTATTGATAGCTTGCCATGATTATTGTGGCGAGCTTATTGAAATCGAACACTTAACGCTGCAAACCGGCTTCAACTTCGTCTCGTTTGGCTTTGCCGACCAGTCGTTCTACCAGCGTGAGCGCAAAATCCATCGCAGTGCCAGGACCGCGCGATGTGATCAGCGTTTTGTCTTCCACCACGGCAGTGCGCTGCTGCATGACCTTCGGATACGCATTGAGCGCGCCGGGGAAGCTGGTGGCTTGCTTGCCATCGAGCAGTCCGGCGCTGGCCAGCACCGAAGGCGCTGCGCAAATCGCGGCGATATATTTTTCCTGCTGCGCCATTTTTTGCAGCAAGGCAATAATGTGCTTGTCGGCCTTGAGATTGTTAGTGCCGGGTTGCCCGCCGGGCAGTACGATCATGTCGAAACTGTGTTGAAGTGCGGCATCCAGCGTGGTGTCCGGCACCAGTGTCACGCCGCGACTGGCGCGCACCGGTTGATCATCCAGACCTGCGCTGACCACTTCTATCCCGGCACGACGCAGGATGTCGATGACCGTGACAGCTTCGATTTCTTCGCAGCCTTGCGCGAGGGGAACCAGAACTTTGGGCATGGGCAACCTCCTTTAAGGATCAATCGCGGAAGTTCTGGTACTGCAACGGGAAGTCGGTGATGGTTTTCTTGATGAATGCGATGGCTTCCTGCAGGTCATCACGCTTCTTGCCGGTGACCCGTACGGTATCACCCTGGATGCTGGCTTGCACTTTCATCTTGCTGTCCTTGATGTGCTTGACGATCTTTTTGGCCAGTTCGATCTCCACGCCGACCTTCACATCGCAGCTGCGTTTTATCTTGTTGCCACTGACCTTTTCGATCTTGTCGCTGATCTCCAGACACTTGATGTCCACGCCGCGCTTAGTCAGCTTGGCATTCAGAATGTCCTGCACTTGATTGAGCTGGAATTCGTTGTCGGCCCACACCGTGAGTTTGAGCTCGGTTTGCTCGACGCGCGCATCCGAACCCTTGAAGTCGAAACGGGTGCTGACCTCCTTGTTGGTCTGTTCGACCGAGTTTTTGACTTCAGTCTTGTCTACTTCAGAAACGATGTCGAAGGTTGGCATGATTGGACTCCTATTTTTCTAATTATCATATTCTGCTTGCACTGAGCGTAGTGCGTAGCGCGAAGCCGAGGTGTTGATGACTGCTCTCCTTTGACTTTGCTACGCTGTGCTCAGGACGAACGGCTGCAGTTATTAACTAAAACTACAAACATAGTTGACGACTTCACTTGCTTCGATCACAAAGCTGCTGTTTGCAGCTACAGAGAACTGATCACCTGCAGCGTAGGACTTAAACTCAGCCTCATCACCGATCTTCACTCGGCAAGTACCAGAGGTGATCTCCATCAGCTCTGGGTTTCTGATGTTGAAGGTGAGGGTACTGGGCAGAATCACACCAACAGTCTTGCGTGAGCCATCTGGAAATAATACTGAGTGTGAAATACATTTCCCGTCGAAGAATACATTGCCATTTTTCACTATGCTAACGTTGTCAAATTGCGACATGCTATTTCCTTATTTTGATTGTGAGGGTTCGTTGGCTTTGATGCCTTTTTGGTATGTGGCATACACATACACCGGGATGCGAAGCTCGCCGAGCTGTTTTTCGATCAACGGTTTTACATCATTCCAGTCGAGTCCGGTTATGTCGCAAGCCAGGCGCGGCAGCGCCAGACTGGCGAATTTCTCCTTTTGCACCAAATTACGTAGCGCATGCAGTGAACGATTCACGTGACTGAGCTTAGCCAGCCCTGGTTTGCTGCCGTGTCCGTAAGCGGCCTCCCGCGTGAATAGGTTGACAATGTAACGGCCATCGGTACTTGTCCATGTCCATAGCTCTCCCGATTTTGGGCGTTTGGTCTGGCAGTAGTGGCGGAAGTCCTTGTACATGGCCGGCATGCGTTCACGCAGTTGCAGCGCCAGTCCACTGAGAAAATCATCGTTGGGCGCAACACCTTGCGCGATGGCTTTCGCACCACTAAACAAAATGTCTCCACTCAGCTCGTGTATCACGATAAATCTAGGCTGGCCTATTTTCGCTTCTGTAAATTCGCCGCGATGCGCAAGCGCAGCGCGTTGAGCTTGATGAAGCCTGCCGCATCTTTTTGGTCGTATGCGCCTTTGTCATCTTCGAAAGTGGCGATACCCGGATCGAACAACGAGTCAGTCTTGGAATCGCGCCCCACAACGATCACGTTGCCCTTGTACAGTTTGACACGCACCCAGCCGTTCACGGTTTGCTGGGTATGGTCGATCAAGGTTTGCAGCGCATGCCGTTCCGGCGACCACCAGTAGCCATTGTAAATCATCGATGCGTAGCGCGGCATCAGGTCGTCTTTCAGGTGGGCGACTTCACGATCCAAGGTAATCGACTCGATAGCGCGATGCGCCTTGAGCATAATGGTGCCGCCGGGAGTTTCATAACAGCCACGCGATTTCATGCCGACGTAGCGGTTCTCCACCAGATCGAGGCGGCCGATGCCGTGCTTGCCGCCCAGCGTGTTCAGATTGCGCAATACCTGTGCGGGCGTCATT
>JBAQWL010000227.1:0-9401 GCA_049298895.1 Gallionella sp. | reverse complement strand
CGGGTGAGGTGTGTGTAGTTCATTTGTGTAATTTCGACTGGCTGGTCAAAAAGGCATGGATGCTACCGCATCCCGCCCACCTGACCTGCGTTACTCAAAATTGCACTTCATTCCTGAATTCGCCGGTATATGCACCAAGAAAGAAAGAGTAATTCAAGATCAAAAACTTAATAAGTGGAAGATCCCGCCTCGTCTGTTCGGCAAAGAAGTAGATTTTGAATGGAAAACTTCTGATTGGGTGATGCAAGAATTGGGATATTCATTGGGCCTTGGTATGGATACCATATTGCTCTTGGAAGAGGGTATTAGAGAGGTCAATGGTTTGCACGGAACTTTAGAGTTTATTAGGTTCAATAGGCAAAACCCATCTCTAGCATTTCAGAAAATTATCCAGCAGTTATCATCTATTGAGATCAATAATATAAAACCTGGGCAACCAGATGTATCAGCAAAGTCAACAGATGGTAATAATGCAGAAAAATCTGATACGCAGAAAAGCCAGTCAAGCTTAGATTACAAAAATCCTTCTTTGGATTGGGAATATAGCGACTTTGTTTGGGCAATGCACATGGCTATTTGGGACAAAGATTCAAATGCCGAAAGTAGAATATATGAATTTCACAAGAAATTGCTAAGCACAGATAAACCTCTCTATTTGAAGTGGGAAGGTGAATGCTTGTACATAAAGCAAAAATGGAAAAACGAATCCGCACTGGGAAAGCTAAATTCACTAATTAAAACAAATCCGGAAATTGCGCATTTGCATTACTATTTAGGAAAATCGTTTGAAGAGTATAAAGATTATGGTAAAGCTTACGATGAATATGTAAAGGCATTATCTGTGGGGTCGGCCTCGAATGCCCAGTTTCTTTCTTCTACCATTGGTTGTCTGAAAGCCTATAAAGGGAGCGATGCTGCCAAAACATTTATGGAGGCTAACATTGAGAATATTGTTAAGAATGACGATGACAAATTTTTATTTATTAAAACGTATGCAACGCTATTTAAAGATGATGCTGAACATACATATTGTGCATTATTAGAAGCCGCGCTTTATTTAAAACCTGATGAGTCATCATTAAGATTTGACTTGGCCTATAAATATTCCGCACTGAAGTTGAAGAGGTTGTCGTTATTTCATTATGAATTATTGTCACGAACCAGCCCCTCGAGTACTGTTTGGAATAACTTGGGCGTCGAATATGAAAACAATAGCCTCCCAATTAAATCTATCGGCGCATATCGTACGTCAGAAGGCCTAGATGGGACTCTGGCTATGAGTAATATTGCGTACAGGTTTGTAAATGCAGGTTTTGATGTAGAGGCGCGTGAGATTTGTAATAAAGCGCTTAAAATTGAAGACTATGATTCCAGGATACCTGAAGCCATTAATGGTATTAATGGAAAGGTTGTGGCTGAAAACAAAGTGATAGAGACGCTAAGCGACGAAATAAAACCTGAACAAGATTATTTTATAAAGTTCGCAATATCACTTGCTAACCCTTTAATAAACGACATGATTGGGAAATGCAAGTCTGACGAGTGTGAGTTGAACTTTTCAATAACTGGCGGATTGTTTGCAGCATCTGGTGCGTTCGAAAGAAAGAAAGCTGCTACGGGATTAGCGGGGCTTTACAACCCTTATAGTGGGGCTAACAAACAATCAAATGACAAAATTATTTCACATAAAATAGTTTACCAAGGGCTTGTTAGGGGTCGATCAGGTACATTTAAAGTTACAAGAGAAGCTCGAGACAAGGATGGGGCTGCGCCCACCTTGCTTGGTCTTGCAATGGATCAGTCTACAAAAGATGGAATGTTCTATTTTGATGACGTTAATAGTGTTTTCGAAATGGTTGAGTTAACTTCAGATGGCCAGTCTTTAGCGCCTTACAAATTGAAAATTATCACACCATAGGAATTAATGGGACCAGGCTCGAAATAGAACAATTGGGGACAGTCTGAGCTAACCCGCCTTCCCGTAATTAAACGGCTCAGCATCGCAATACCTCCAGCGCGCCAGCTTTTCACAACTCCAACTCCATGCACCATTTACATGCACCACTCCGGATGCATGCACCATTTTATCTTCTTACTCTCCCTGTCTTTTTGCTCGTGCCCTTTAACTAGCTGATTCCAAGCGGCCGGGTGCATTGGCACGGGTATTGCAAAGTAATCATATTGAAAAGCTTTTCTGCCCCAACGGTGGGCGGAAGGGCTGTCTGAAATACCGACAATGGCGTTGCACCGGAACCCTCTCCTCAATCCTCTCCCGCACACGTGAGAGGAGGCAATCGAATCTCCCCCACGGGGGAGAAGGTTTGGATGATGCTGTACCGGATGTCGCTTAATGATGATGAGGATGAGATGAAGACAAACAAAAAAACCAGATTGGTCGTGATCGGCAACGGCATGGCAGGCATACGCACGATCGAAGAACTGCTCAAGATGTCGCCGGACGAATACGAGATCACCGTGTTCGGCGCGGAGGCGCAGCCCAACTACAATCGCATATTGCTGTCGCCGGTGTTGTCCGGCGAGATGAAGTTTCAGGACACCGTGCTGAACGACTGGAGCTGGTACGAGGACAATCACATCACGCTGCATGCCGGGAAGCTGGTCACCAAGATCGACCGGCAACGCTGCACGGTCGAGACCAAAGACGGAATGTCCGTGCCCTATGATCGCTTGCTGATCGCGACCGGTTCCAATCCCATCATGCTGCCGATACCCGGCATGGATCTGCCCGGCGTGCTGGCGTATCGCAGCATAGACGATGTCGAGAAGATGCTCGTCGCAAGCAAAACCAAAAAACGCGCAGTGGTCATCGGCGGCGGCCTGCTCGGGCTGGAAGCGGCGAATGGCTTGTCGCTGCAGGGCATGGAGGTGGCTGTGGTGCATTTGTTGGGGTGGCCGATGGAGCGTCAACTCGATGAAGTCGGCGGCGGGCTACTGAAGACCGAGCTGGAAAAACGCGGACTGAAATTTTATATGTCACGCCAGACCGAGACGATACTCGGCGATAAGGAAGTCACCGGGTTGAGATTCAAGGGTGGGGAAGAGATCCCCGCCGACCTGGTGATCATGGCGGCGGGCATACGCCCCAACATCGATCTGGCCAAGTCCGCCGGGATATTTTGCGAACGCGGCATCGTGGTGAATGACACGATGCAGACCTATGACCCGAAAATATATTCGGTGGGTGAATGCGTGCAACACCGCAAACAAACTTACGGACTGGTCGCGCCACTATTCGAGCAGGCCAAGGTGGCGGCGAACCATCTGGCCGAATATGGGCGGATGCGTTACGAAGGTTCATCGGTTTCCACCAAGCTCAAGGTGACCGGCATCGATCTGTTCTCGGCGGGCGATTTCAACGTCGGGCCGGACGATGAAGAGATGCTGTTGCAGGACGCGGCGCGCGGCGTTTACAAGAAGCTGGTGTTGCGCGACAACAAATTGCGCGGCGCGGTGATGTATGGAGATACGCTGGACGGCCCGTGGTATTTCCAGATGATGCGCGATGGTACCGATGTGTCAGAGATGCGCGAGCACATCCTGTTCGGTCAGATGCACATCGGCGACTCGGGTCGCGGCGGCGCTTTAAATGTAGCGAGCATGCCGGACACGGCTGAGATCTGCGGCTGCAACGGCGTGTGCAAAGGCACTATCGTCAAGACCATCCTGGACAAGAAGCTGTTCACATTGGAAGAGGTGCGCGCGCATACCAAAGCTTCCAGTTCATGCGGTTCGTGCACAGGTTTGGTCGAAGCGTTGTTGGCCAATACCGTGGGCGATTTCTCGACCAAGCCGAGTAAAAAATCGATGTGCTCATGTACCGAGCTGACCCATGAAGAAGTTCGCGAGGCCATAGCAAAACACAGCCTGAAGAACCTGCCCGATCTGATGCAGGCGTTAAGCTGGAAGACCCCGGATGGTTGTCATTCCTGCCGGCCCGCATTGAACTTTTATCTGTTGTCAGCATGGCCGGGTGAATATCTTGACGACAGCCGCTCGCGCTTCATCAACGAACGCGTGCACGCCAACATCCAGAAGGACGGCACCTACTCGGTGATACCGCGCATTTGGGGCGGCGTCACCTCAGCGTCGGAATTGCGTTCCATCGCCGATATCGCAGAAAAATACCAAGTCCCCACGGTGAAGCTTACCGGCGGGCAGCGCATCGATTTGCTCGGCGTGACCAAAGAGAACCTGCCCAAGATGTGGGGCGACCTGGTCAAGGCGGGATTCGTTTCGGGGCATGCCTACGGGAAATCTTTGCGCACCGTGAAGACCTGCGTCGGTTCGGAATGGTGCCGCTTCGGCACGCAGGATTCCACCGGGCTGGGCATCAAGATCGAGAAGATGACCTGGGGTTCATGGACGCCACATAAATTCAAGATCGCAGTCTCCGGCTGTCCGCGCAATTGCGCCGAATCGACCATCAAGGATTTTGGTGTGGTGTGCGTGGATTCGGGATACGAGCTGCACGTTGGCGGCAATGGCGGGATCAAGGTGCGCGTGACCGATTTCCTGTGCAAGGTCGCGACTGAGGCCGAGGTGCTGGAGTATTGCGGTGCGTTCATGCAGTTGTATCGCGAAGAAGCGCATTATCTGGATCGCACCGCGCCGTGGATAGAGCGCGTCGGTTTGGCTTATGTGAAACAGCATGTGGTTGAAGATGCGGCGGGTCGGGCAGAATTGTATGCGCGCTTCCTGGAATCGCAGCGCTATTCGCAGGACGACCCATGGAAGGAGCGCGCGCTGGGCAAGGATGCGCATGAATATGCAGCGCTTGCCACTATTGAATAGGGAAGAACTCAATGAACTGGATACAAGTTGGAAATCTGGAAGACATCCCTCGCCAAGGCTCACGGGTGGTAAAGACTGCAACAGGCGAGATCGCACTATTCCGCAGCGTGGATGATCAGGTGTTTGCGCTGGACAACTGCTGCCCACACAAGGGCGGGCCGCTGTCGCAGGGCATCGTGCATGGCAAACGGGTCACCTGTCCGTTGCATAGCTGGATGATCGATCTGGAGACGGGTAATGCGGTTGCGCCCGATGTGGGCTGTGCGCACCAACACGCCGTGAAGCTAGAAAACAGTGTGGTGCTGCTTGGAATAAAGGCCTGAGCATGTCGGAGCTGAGCCGGCCGGCCGGTATTCGTACTACCTGCCCTTATTGTGGCGTGGGTTGCGGTGTAGTGGCGAATGTTGAGCTGGATGGGATTAAGATAACTGGCGATCCGCAGCATCCGGCGAATTTCGGCCGGTTGTGTTCCAAGGGTGCGGCGCTGGGCGAAACGCTGGATAACGAAGGACGGTTGCTTTACCCGATCGTCGATGGTCAGCGAGCATCCTGGGATGATGCGCTGGATCGTGTCGCCAGCGGCTTCAGGAAAATCATAGACGAGCATGGGCCGGATGCGGTGGCGTTCTACGTCTCCGGACAACTTCTGACTGAAGATTATTACGTCGCGAACAAGCTGATGAAGGGATTTATCGGCAGCGCGAACATCGACACCAACTCGCGGCTGTGCATGGCCACGGCGGTGGCCGCGCACAAGCGCGCGTTCGGTGCGGATGTCGTGCCGATCTGTTACGAAGACATCGAGGCAGCAGACTTGGTAGTCATCGTCGGTTCCAATTATGCCTGGGCGCACCCGGTGCTTTATCAGCGCCTGGTTGCGGCAAAAAAGGCGCGCCCCGCAATGCAGGTGGTGGTGATCGATCCGCGTCATACACCCACTTGCGACTTCGCCGATCTGCATCTGGCGATCGCTCCGGGAGTAGATGCTTATCTGTTCAACGGGCTGCTGCATCATCTGCGCCGCGAAGATGCGCTCGATCTGAATTTCGTCGAGACGCATGTAGAGGGCTTTGCCGCAACCTTCGAGGCGGCGCGCGCGGTCAGTTCGATTCCCAAAGTCGCACAAGTGTGCGGGGTTGCCGAGACACAGATCAGCGAATTCTTCCGCATGTTCGCGCGCACCGAGCGCACCGTGACCATCTTCTCGCAAGGCATCAATCAATCTTCCAGCGGTGTGGACAAGGCCAACGCGATCATCAATGTGCATCTGGCCACCGGGCGCATCGGCCGTCCCGGCATGGGCCCGTTCTCGGTGACCGGACAGCCGAATGCGATGGGCGGGCGCGAAGTCGGTGGCCTGGCCAATCAACTGGCGGCGCACATGGATTTTTCTGAACCGGCCAATATAGACCGCGTTGCGCGCTTTTGGGATACGCCTAATGTTGCACAAGCGCAGGGATTAAAAGCGGTTGAAATGTTTCAGGCTATCGAGTCGGGAAAAATTAAGGCGGTGTGGATTATGGCGACCAACCCGGCGGTCAGCCTGCCAGATGCAGACCGGGTGCGTGCTGCATTGCAGAATTGCGAGCTGGTGGTAGTTTCCGATTGTGTGCGACACACCGACACTACAGCGTGTGCCGACATTTTGTTGCCTGCCGAAGGTTGGGGAGAAAAAGATGGCACCGTGACCAATTCCGAGCGGCGCATGTCACGGCAGCGCTCGTTCATGGCGACTGCAGGAGAAGCCAAGCCGGACTGGTGGATCATCACCCAGGTGGCGCAGCGTCTTGGATTTGCCGAGGCGTTTCCTTATGACAAACCTGCGCAGATCTTTCGCGAGCATGCGCGGCTGTCGGGTTTTGAGAATGACGGCAAGCGCGCTTTCGACATCAGCGCATTGTCTGAATTGAATGATGCGGAATACGATGCACTGCAACCAGTGCAATGGCCACTCAATAAAAGCGCACCGAACGGCACGATGCGCCTGTTCACCGACGGAAAATTTTATACTCCCAGCGGCAAGGCGCGCATGATCGTGGTTGCGCCGCGCCTACCCGCCGTGGCGGCAGATGAAGATTTCCCGCTGGTGTTAAACACCGGACGCATCCGCGACCAATGGCACACGATGACGCGCACTGGCAAGGTGCCGCGCCTAAGTGCGCATTTGTTTGAACCATTCGTGCAGGTGCAAGCAAGAGATGCGCAAGTCTATCAACTTCAGGATGGGGGGTTGGCGAGTTTGGCCAGCCGCCACGGCAGTATGCTGGCACGCGTGCAGGTCAGCGAAGATCAGCGCCCCGGTTCGGTGTTTGTACCCTTGCATTGGAATGACGCCTTCGCCAAATCGGCGCGGGCAGATTCGCTGGTCGCGCCGATTACCGATCCGATCTCCGGTCAGCCAGAATTCAAGCATACGCCGGTGCGAGTCACGCCGTATCTCCCGGCCTGGCAAGGTTTTCTGCTTAGCCGCACCCGATTGGATTTGCCAGACACCAGCTATTGCGCCTATTCGCGCGGTGAGGGATATTGGCGGCATGAAATCGCCGGCGAAACGTTGCCGACAGAGTGGCGTGATTGGGTAAAATCTACCGCTCATTACGCGGGGGACTGGATCGAATATCGCGATGCCGCGATGGGGCGCTATCGTGCCGCTTGCCTGCAAAACGGACGCATCGAAGCGGTATTTTTTATCGCGCCGGACCAACGCTTGCCGGAACGCGAATGGTTGAGCAGCCTGTTTGCGCAAGCCGCATTGCAACCCGCCGAACTGGCCGGGCTGCTGTCGGCACGGCCACCCAAAGGCACTATCGATGAGGGGCGCAACATTTGCGCCTGCTTCAGCGTAGGCGAAAAAACCATATTGAATGCGATACAATCGCAAGGGTTAGATAGTGTGGAAGCGGTGGGGCAGTGCTTAAAAGCCGGAACTGGCTGCGGCTCCTGCGTACCTGAAATTCGCCGTATTTTGGAGCGTCATTGATGAATATTCACCCGCTTAAATTCCAGCGTAATGCCGTGCCGCCGCCCTTCGTCAATAGCTCTGTCGCCGATGGGTCGGTTGCAGATAAACATGGCCGCAACATCGGCTATCTGCGCATCTCGGTGGTGGATCGCTGTAATCTGCGCTGTGATTATTGTCGTCCTGCAGTGGATGATTTTCACACCGTACCGCGTCAGCATTTACTGACTTTCGAGGAAATCGAGCGCATCGTGCGCATCGCGGCCAGTTTGGGTGTGGGAAAAATCCGCTTAACGGGCGGCGAACCACTGGTACGCAAGGGCATGGTGGAGTTGGTGGCGCGCATCGCCGCCGTTCCCGGCATCCACGAGCTGGCGATGAGCACAAATGCCACGCTGCTCGAAAAATATGCCCAACCATTACGCGATGTGGGCTTGCAGCGCGTCAACATCAGCCTGGATACTTTAGATGCAGACAAGTTTTTGCAACTCACCGGTGGCAATCTGCATGAGGTGTTGCGCGGAATCCATGCCGCACAAGATGCGGGGCTAACGCCGATACGCCTAAACGCGGTGTTGATGCGCGGCACTAACGATACCGAGGCGGCGCAACTCATCGACTTCAGCATACGCGAGCAACTGGAGTTGCGCTTCATCGAGCTGATGCCGATGCGCGAAGGTATGGATTGGAAAAAACATTATTACCCGGTGGCGGAATTGCTGGCGCAGCCTGAGATTGTCGAGCGTGTTGATTTTACTACCTGGGCGCGGCAAGGCGCGTCGGCGGCCAGATATTTGCAGTTGCGCCATGCGCAAGGCAGAGTAGGGTTTATTGAGCCGATGTCGAATCGCTTTTGCTTGGGTTGCAACCGGCTGCGCTTGATGTCAGACGGCAAATTGCGCCCCTGCTTGCCAGCCGATAATGAAGTGGATTTGCGTAGCGCATTGCGCAGCGGCAGCAGCGATAACGACATCACCAATTTGATACGTAATGCGGCAGCAAGCAAGCAAGCCATCGGCGACTATCGCTTTGAAGAGACAGGTCGTCAGCGCTCCATGATTGCGATAGGGGGATAGCGCGTTGAACAAACTCACGCATTTCTCGGAGGCAGGGCGCGCGCGCATGGTGGATGTGTCGGACAAAGCCGTCACTCAGCGCACCGCGATTGCTTCCGGGGTGCTGCGTATGCAGGCGGCAACGCTGGCCAGAATCCAATCTGGCAAAATCGCCAAGGGCGATGTGCTAACGGTGGCCGATGTTGCGGCAGTGATGGCGGCGAAGCGCACGGCTGAGATGATCCCAATGTGTCACACCCTGCCGCTGAGCGGTGTCGAGATCATTTACGACGTGACGCTGCCGGTCGACGCGAGCGGATGTGCAGCGCTCAAAGTGTTTGCTACTGTGCGCTGCACCGGGCAGACCGGTGTCGAGATGGAAGCGCTGTGTGCAGCCAGCATGGCGCTGCTTACCGTGTATGACATGTGCAAGGCGAGCGACAAGGGGATGCGCATCGAGTGCATCCAGCTGGAAGAGAAGCATGGCGGCAAGAATGGAAGCTGGCTTCGTGCAGCAGAAGGAGAGGCATGATCCGTATTCTATTTTTCGGCCCGGTGGTGGAGCGGGTTGATAG
>JBAQWL010000226.1:0-3889 GCA_049298895.1 Gallionella sp. | reverse complement strand
GGACGCGAAAGAGTTCGACCAAATTGAATTCTAATTCTCGAGGACACGTCATGTACTTAGAAGTACTACGCAAAGATTCGTATGAAAATGTCGTTAAGTGGTTACAAGAGCGCCAGCAACAAGAGCTGAATCAAGTTAATAAGGATAGAGGGTAATAGAGACCATGAAACTTCATAAAGTTTTATGGATTGGTTTGATAGTTTACTTTCTATTGTCAATCCCTCCAACGCTTGGGTTCTATAAGAACCAGTTATTTGGAGCTAACAGCAGTAAATCTACAGGCAATTGGAAGGAAAACATCATACCGTACATCCCCATTGAGCGATCAAAGCTCATGGATCCAGCCTACGATCAGCAGGTTACTTTGAAGATGAAGGAAATTGCCGACTCGCTTATTTTCAAAGAACATGAAGAATTTGCGAACAACATGTCTTCAACTATCAATGGGTATGAGCTAAGGCGGTTTATTGAACCGGATGCTATCGATCCGGAAAGAGTGTGGATGCTACAGTACGTTGATTTCCGGCTTAACTGCGGCTGCAGTAAAGAGCTTGATTTATTTCGGCTCTTGCGATTTGAATTGAATCCAAACACACTTGAAGCAACTATTTGCGTGGACGAAACTCGGCCCTGGAAATTTTATGTGCCGACAAAAAAGAATTTGCAGTAAACCGTATGATATTAATGGATAAGCATGATGTTTGTCTATTAATGAGTCAGACAACAACCGGAGTTTTGGAATCTTCTAAAGGAGGTGATACTATGAAGAAAAGCAAAAAGACATTGGCGACGTTCTGCGCACTATTTCTGCTCGCTGGAATCGTCACCGCACCATCAGCACAGGCCGGTGGCCCGTGTAGTTGGGGGTGCAATAGCAATTATGGCTGTCACTTGGTAGCCACCGCATGCGCGGCCTGGAACTATGGCGCTGACTGGATAGAAGAATGGTAACAATCAGCCCAAGTGTTTTACATTGTAGAAAGCCATTTCCCCATAAATAGGAAGTGGAATTGTCTTGAGTGGCTCGTGTGTCTTTTTTAACCTTTAAAAGTTAAAATTGAGTAAAGAATAAAGAAGTTGAGAAAACCTGGCGAACTAACTTATAGTCAACAGCGGCGATCGCTTTGGCCATCATTTGCAGTATCTGCGCTCTTCATAGCAATTGGTGCGGGCGTTTTACTACTTCCTCATAGTGAACAAATACAGACGTTTCATAGTCAAGTATTACCCGGTGATGTGGGAGGAGATACCACCGCTATATTTCCGAGAAGCGGCGGTCCCCCTCCTCTTGATATGCTGAATCCGTATCGTGGGCGGCACGAAGGATTTCAGGGTTTTGTCAACATTCGGCCGGTTCCGGAATTGGTGATCCCGCTACCTTTACCCCAAGATAAAAAAGCACACGAGCTTGCTCAATTAGATGAAAAAGATCTGCCGTCCGATCCGGTCATGGCTGGTTCGGACACGGTTGTGACTCCTATAGATCATTCCGAAGCAGGATTTATTCCTGCTACTAAGGAACCACAGCAAGAGTTGTTGACACGGGATGTGCAGGTGCTTAATCGAGTTGATCCTGAATATCCCTTTGTAGCAAGAGAAGCTTATAAAGAAGGTAAGATTAATGTCTTAGTATATATTGACAGCTTGGGCAATCTAACTACATTCCCTGACTGGATTGCAGGCGAAACGATCAAAACGCTTACGTTCAAATTGGATGGTTCTATTATAAAATTCAACTATGCTATAAAGGAGGACCCGCAAGATTGGTTTTTTGGAAAAAACTTCTTAGAGGTACTTCCAAAATGGAAGTTCATCCCCGGCATCAAAGAAGGGAAACCAGTAAACACCCTACTTAATATCAAATACACATTTTGCATTGGCGCAAATTGCATGCGATACGAAATTCAGGAATTGCAGTCAAAATTCTAAAGTGATGCACTCGAATTGTGTTTTGTGGTCGGCAGATAGAGAAGAGGCTGTCCCACAAGTTAGGTCTAATGTTCCGCAGGGTCTTGTCGTCTGCCTTGGCGGACGGTGTGACCCTGCGTTTTCACTTAAAAATAGTGTCGGGTCACAATTCGCCCGTGGCGAATCAAGACCCAACACAACTGGCAGCAACTTGTGGGACAGCCTCAGGGCGTCTGCCGCCCACGAATTATTAAGCTTTCGTTCTCGGCAAAATATCGGAAGGCAGTGAGAATCAAAAGTGGTCGGGTGTGGCAAAACAGATTTTGGGATCATATAATTAGAAGCGAAAAAAATCTGCATAAACACATTGACTATATTCATTACAATCCTGTAAAGCATGGTTTCGTCAGTTCTCCGAATGAATGGAAATACTCTTCTATGCATAAATTTATTGAGGAAGGAGTTTACTCGGGGGATTGGGGAGCCAGACAGAGGATTCAAATTGAGGGTGACTTTGGCGAATAATAGAATGTCGAAACCACAGAGGTTTCGACCTACTCGGGCTTTAAAAGGTAAAATTAAGTAAAAAACTTGAGAAAATCGGGCGAATTAACTTATAGCCAACAGCGACGTTCGCTTTGGCCAACCCTTACGGTGTCTGCGTTCTTCGGGGCAATTGGTGTGGGCATTGCGCTTCTTCCACATAGTGAACAAACGCAAACGATCCACAGCCATGCACTACCGAGTGATGCGATAACAGATACAGCAACGGTATTTCCGAAAATGAGTGGCCCCCCAGCCCTTGCCTTGCTTAATCCATATCGAGGAAAACACGAGGGCTTTCAGGGTTTTGTCATCATTCGGCCGGTTCCGGAATTGGTGATCCCACTACCTTTACCACAAAATAAAAAAGCACACGAGCTTGCTCTTTCAATTGATGAAGATCCTTTGCTGAGCGCTACCTTTGAAGAAAACACTACAGTTGGCAACGGTCTTGAATTGTCGTCTGATATTTATGACATTGAATCGGAACTCAATGCCAATGATATAAGACAGCAGATTTCTGAACGAAAATCAGCAGTGATCCATTGGGATCAGCCCGATTACCCTGTGGTAGCCAAAGCTGACTTTGAGGAAGGTAACGTTGTTGCAGTTGTGCAATTCAATACGGGTGGCTGGCTATCAACACTTCCCGACTCATTTCACGTGAAATACGGGGATCAAATTCAACAGTTGAAGGTAGAAGGCAGTGGCCCAAGTCGCATTATTGAGTACTTCATTCTTAGTGAACAACCGACCAGCAGAGGATTTGCAGAAAGCCTCATTAAGACGTTTCCCTCTGCGCAGTTTGTTCCAGCCATTTCTAAAGGTCAAGCGGTTAGTGAATTGAGGCTTGTCACAATGAAGTACTGTCTCCTCGGTCCAAACTGTAATGAGTTGTTGATTGCTTCAGCTAAGTAGAATACGCACTTTATAAGTCACCAACTGGAACAACCAGCAGAGGATAGCGTCAGGTCACACTCATACGATTCATATTGTAGAAAGCCATTTCTGCAGAATAGGAAATGGAATTGTCTTGAGTGGCTCGTGTGTCTTTTTTAAACTTTAAGAGTTAAAATTGAGTAAAGAAGTTGAGAAAACCTGGCGAACTAACTTATAGTCAGCAACGACGATCGCTATGGCCAACATTTAGTGTGTCTGCGCTTTTTGGGGCCTTTGGTGTGTGCATTGCGCTACTTCCACTTAGGGAACAAACGCAAACGATTCAAATCCCAGCATTATTTAATAATACGGAAGCAGATACCGCAACTGAATTATAGTGGGCGGCAGACGTCCCGTCTGCCCCATCTATTACCAAGAAAGATTGCCACGTCTCTCGGCTAGAAGTCGAGGTCTTCCCAATGACTTTAGACATGGCATCCATGCATAAATCACCAAAAAAATGTGACACTTAAATGCTTCTTTGCGCGTTATATTATTG
>JBAQWL010000225.1:0-8261 GCA_049298895.1 Gallionella sp. | reverse complement strand
GCGCACAGGGGATGAAAAGCAAAAAGCAAAAACCGAAAATCGGGTGGTAACAAGTTGCCCAGCATACTGATGTAGATAGGCAAAACAATTGGACTCCGGTACATTGGAGTTTCTTACGTTATTCCCAAAGGAAATTACCATGGCTGATGTAAACGAGGAAATCCTTGAGCAGTATTTGAAGGTCGTGAGGAAATGGTTCTACATCGGTGACATTCCATTCACAGTGCCACGCGGCTACAGCAACATCGATGTCCTCGGCTACGACCCGATCAAAAAACAGTACTACGACTTCGAAGTGAAGTTCAGGTCGGCCTACTCACTAGCAAATAATGGCAAGTCAATAGACTATCTGGTCGGACAATTCGATGAATACAGGAAGGAGAGAGAGGATAAGCTTCGCGAATTCATCGGCGAAAGGGAAACCATCAAAGTCATCGTGACAACCCATAAGATGGTCGGAAAGTCGAAAGCGAAGCGTACTGAAATGGAGGAATCATTTCACAAAAAGATGAAGGCTAAGAAATACAAGTCACAACTGTGGTACTTCGATGAAATGATCCCTGAACTGGTAAGACGAGTTGACATCAAGGGGCGGTACAACACACAACTTCTTCAAATCATCCGTATGCTCGAGCTTTATAAACCTAAGGAATAACTTGGTAGTCAACGGAACCTACACGATAAAGCCCGGTAGGGTGGGCACGAAGTGCCCACGCGGTTATTTTGGTTTTCGTTTTTCATCCCCTGTGCGCCGCCGAGTTGCGCAGCCGCCTGACCAGTTGAGCAACGCAGGGAACCCCGCAGGGGCGGTAAACCGGGGTCGCCTTTTCTTTGGCTACTTTATTTTGGCGAAGCAAAAGAAAGTAGCTTGCTGCCGGGCAACCCCCGGCGGTTTTGACTTTGGTTTTGATGTTGGGTTACGCGATGAAACCGCTAACCCAACCTACTAACTGCCGGCCCCCCGGCGAAGTTGATTTATAGGTATCGAATGCAAATCATTTCCACCATAGTCGAACTGCGCGCACGACTAACGAATGAACGTGCTGTCGCCTTTGTGCCGACCATGGGCAATCTGCATGAGGGGCACCTTGAGTTGATGCGCTTGGCGCGCGAGCATGGCGACTGCGTGGTGGCGAGCATCTTCGTCAATCCGTTGCAATTCGGGCCGAGCGAGGATTTCGACAAATATCCGCGCACGCTGGATGCAGATTGCGCCAGCCTGCAAGGCTTGGCGGATGTAGTGTTTGCGCCTTCAGTCAACGAGATGTATCCCATGCAGCAAACCGTGTTCGTCGAACTTCCGCCGATCGCCAACGAATTATGCGGAGCCAGTCGTCCCGGGCATTTTCGCGGGATGGCGACGGTGGTGCTGAAACTGTTGAATATCGTGCAGCCGCAAGTGGCGCTGTTCGGCAAGAAGGATTATCAGCAACTGCACATCATTCGCCAGATTGTTGCCCAGTTCAATTTGCCAATACGCATCATCGCCGGGGAAACGATGCGGGCGGCAGACGGATTGGCGCTCAGTTCGCGCAACCAGTATTTGAGCGTGGCAGAGCGCGACGCGGCGACCTTCCTGTATCAGACGCTGCTGGGCGCAAGACAGGCTATCCTGAATGGTGACCGCGAATTTGAACAATTGCAGCTGCAAGCAGTCGAAGCTCTATCCGCCAGAGGTTGGCGGGTGGATTACGTGGAAGTACGCAACCAATCAGATTTGCAACCGGCCAGCCGGGTGCAGCGGGATCTGGTGATATTGGCAGCAGCTTGGTTGGGTGATACGCGCTTGCTGGATAACATCGAGGTTTGTCTTACAGACTGATAGATTGGATGGGAGGTTACTTGTAAAGCATTGGTGCGATATAATCCTTGCCAGCTGAAATTGGAGGTGTCTCAATGCAAAGAATCATGCTTAAAGCCAAGTTGCACCGGGTGCACGTCACGCACGCCGAGTTGCATTACGAAGGCTCCTGCGCGATCGACGACGATTTGCTGGATGCTGCCGACATCAGGGAGTATCAGCAGATCGATATCTACAACATCACCAATGGCGAGCGTTTCACCACCTATGCCATACGCGCGCAGCGCGGTTCCGGCGTGATTTCCGTGAATGGTGCGGCCGCGCACAAAGCCTATCCGGGCGATGTTCTCATCATTGCCAGCTATGCCATGTATTCCGAACTGGAGTTGCAAAGATACCATCCGCTACTCGTCTATGTGGACGAGCATAACCGCATCATCGCGCAACGCGACCAGATACCCGTTCAAGCCGCTTAACAGGTGTCGACATGTTCCATTGACCGTTTGTCTGTTCACGGGTAGGATTGCGCGCCTTAATGCTCAGCGGGTTGATTACGATGCGTAAAAAATTGGTTGCCGGAAATTGGAAGATGCACGGTTCTTTAGCCCAAAACGCAGAATTGCTGGATGCATTGCGAAGTGGTATGGTTCCCATCAAGAATGTCGATTGTGCAGTTTGTGTGCCATTCCCTTATCTGGCTCAGACACAACAAAAGCTGTCCGGTAGTTCGGTGAAGTGGGGAGCTCAGGATGTGCACCAGTTGGACAAGGGTGCATACACTGGAGAGGTGTCTGCCGCAATGTTGCGCGACTTCGAATGTAGTTATGTGATCGTAGGGCACTCTGAGCGTCGTGCTTACTATCATGAGAGCAGTCATCTGGTGGCCGAGAAATTCCTGGCTGCGCAACAAGCCGGGTTAATACCTATCTTGTGTGTCGGCGAGACTTTGGAGCAGCGTGAAGGTGGTATCACCGAGGACGTAGTAGCCGAGCAACTGGATGCGCTGATCAAGCTGGCTGGGGTGCGGTTGCGAGACGGTGGTGCGGAGCACCCGGGTGCGGGAGCAACCGCATTGCACCCCCTCCCGCAATCTGGCCTATCGGCTAACGTGTCGGGGGTGCAGGTATTGCGCAATGCGGTAGTGGCTTATGAGCCGGTATGGGCGATTGGTACCGGTAAGACCGCCAGCTCAGCGCAGGCTCAGGCGGTGCATGCTTTTATCCGTCAGCGTGTCGCATCTCATGATGGTCAAATCGCATCCGGGTTGTGTATACTCTACGGCGGTAGCGTGAAGGCGAATAACGCAGCTGAGTTGTTTGCGATGCCGGATATCGATGGTGGGTTAATCGGCGGTGCTTCCCTGGTGGCGGATGATTTTCTTGCGATTTGTCGCGCGGGTGCCCGGACATAACCAGCCACTTGGCTGTTGTCTTTTGACAGCCTAGTGGAATGGCTAGTTGTTTCATCATAAGGTTTTTCGTCCCGGACAGGGGTAGTTTTTTCTTTGGAGTAGTGTGTGGAAACATTAGTATGGGTAATACACGTCGTTGCGGCGGCAGTGCTGATCGGTCTGGTGCTGATACAGCATGGCAAAGGTGCAGACATGGGCGCGGCATTTGGCACGGGCTCGGCAGGAAGTCTGTTCGGCTCCAGTGGCTCCGCGAATTTTCTTAGTCGCAGCACGGCTGTAGCAGCGACACTGTTTTTCGTTACCAGCCTGTCGCTGACTTATCTTTATTCTCATACCATCCAGGAACAGGGAGTGATGGATAAAGTAGATCCGGCAGCCACGCAATCGTCCCCAGTCGAGCCTGTGGTTAATCCTGCGGACGTATCGAAGTCTATGGATATCCCGAAATAGTTTTACGGCGGTATTGCGGTTGTGGTGGAATTGGTAGACACGCAAGCTTGAGGTGCTTGTGCTCGCAAGAGCGTGGGAGTTCGAGTCTCCCCATCCGCACCAATACGATAGGCTAATCGTGTGTCGGCGGACAATATGATTGCAAGCTGATTCAGCACTGACTCACTAATAACAGAGAACGTAAAGGGGGAAAGCTCAATGTTGGGAAATTATTTTCCGGTGCTGTTGTTTATCTGTGTTGGCATTGCGATGGGCGTAGTTCCCGTGGTGTTGGGCAAGTTAGTAGGGCCTAATCGCCCTAACGGTAAGAAACTTTCTCCTTATGAGTGTGGCTTTGAAGCCTTTGAAGATGCTCGCATGAAATTTGACGTGCGCTATTACTTGGTTGCCATTCTGTTTATTCTGTTCGATCTTGAAATCGCTTTTCTCTTTCCTTGGGCGATCGTACTTAAGGAAATTGGCACGTTCGGTTTTGTATCCATGATGATATTTTTGGCTATCTTGGTAGTTGGATTTGTCTATGAATGGATGAAAGGAGCCTTGGAGTGGGAGTAGACGGCATTCGCAGTGAGCAGGAGCCCCAAGCTTGCTTGGGGATGCGATCGCCCGCGCATGTCGTCCGTGTTGAGTCGCTGCAAGGCAGCAATAAAAACTTACGGAGTCATAGTTTGCTAGAGGTCTATCATGGGCATTGAGGGCGTTCTGGAAAAAGGCGTCGTTACGACGACGCTAGATACCATCATCAATTACACGCGTACCGGCTCGTTGTGGCCAATGACATTTGGGCTGGCTTGCTGTGCGGTGGAAATGATGCACGCGGGCGCGTCGCGTTACGACCTTGACCGGTTCGGTATTGTGTTCCGACCCAGTCCGCGGCAATCGGATGTGATGATCGTGGCGGGAACGCTGTGCAACAAGATGGCACCCGCTCTGCGTAAGGTATATGACCAGATGGCCGAACCTCGCTGGGTAATTTCGATGGGTTCGTGTGCGAACGGCGGTGGTTATTATCACTATTCCTATTCGGTGGTGCGCGGCTGTGATCGCATTGTTCCGGTGGATGTGTATGTGCCTGGCTGCCCACCGACTTCTGAGGCCCTTCTTTACGGCATCATTCAGCTACAAAACAAAATTAAACGAACAAATACCATTGCGCGCTGATCACCCCGCATACCTCGATGCGGCGTGGATTGCGTGACTTTGGTTACTAGGGTGAGTTATGGCTTCTGATTTGAGTACCCTGCGTACTAATCTGACCAGTTTGTTTGGCGACAAGCTGGTTACCATGGAAGAAAGACTGGGAGAATTGACTGTCGCGGTCAAGGTTGCCACCATGCTGGAGGTGCTGACGCGTCTGCGCGATGCCGCAGAGTTCCGCTTCGAACAGATGATGGATCTGTGTGGCTTGGATTACTCTACCTACGGCAGCGACATCTCTGAAGGTGGAGCGTACTTCAGATCCGATGACGTACCGGATTCCGATGATACCCATCCTTCTCGCTTTGCGGTGGTCTATCACCTGCTATCAGTGGCGCATAACGCTCGCTTGCGCGTTCGTGTCTACGCAGAGCAAGATGATTTTCCAGTGTTGCCCTCCGTAATCAATATTTGGCCTGCTGCCAATTGGTATGAGCGCGAAGCTTTCGATCTGTATGGCATCGTTTTCACCGGACATCCTGATCTGCGCCGTATCCTTACCGACTACGGTTTCGTCGGCAATCCTTTCCGCAAAGATTTCCCGCTTTCAGGTCATGTGGAAATGCGCTATGACTCTGAACAACAACGAGTGGTATATCAGCCAGTTTCGATCGAGCCGCGTGAAGTTACACCGCGCATCGTTCGCGAAGAAAATTACGCCAGCAACCCAGAGCATTGACGATGGCTGAGATTAAAAACTACACAATGAACTTTAGTTGCGACCGCCCTGCGGGCTTGACTTGCTTGCGCAAGTTAGTCTGCACTGAAATACATGGTGAGTGCACGATGAAGCAAGTGTTGAGATTGGCAAGATAATGGCAGAAATAAAGAACTACACCATGAACTTTGGGCCGCAGCACCCGGCTGCCCATGGCGTATTAAGGCTGGTGCTGGAGCTCGACGGTGAAGTGATAGAACGCGCCGACCCGCATATCGGCTTGCTGCATCGTGCCACCGAGAAGCTCGCCGAGCACAAGACTTTCCTGCAGTCGGTTCCCTATATGGACCGGCTTGATTACGTCTCGATGATGTGTAACGAACATGCCTACGTGATGGCGATCGAGAAACTGGCTGGCATCGACGTGCCGCTGCGTGCGCAATACATCCGCGTGATGTTCGACGAGATCACCCGTATCCTGAATCATCTGCTGTGGCTGGGTGCGCATGGGTTGGACATCGGCGCGATGACCATATTCCTGTATTGCTTCCGCGAGCGAGAAGACTTGATGGATGTGTACGAGGCGGCTTCCGGAGCGCGCTTGCATGCCTCCTACTACCGTCCTGGAGGGGTGTATCGCGATCTTCCGGATAGTATGCCGCAATACCAGGCGTCAAAGATTCACAACGCGACGGCGGTGAAAGTACTGAACGAGAATCGCCAGGGCTCAATGCTCGATTTTATCGAAGATTTCACCAAGCGTTTCCCGGTTTGCGTGGATGAATATGAAACTCTGTTGACTGACAATCGTATCTGGAAACAGCGTACTGTTGGCATCGGCGTGGTCACGCCGGAGCGTGCGTTGGCACTTGGTTTTAGTGGCCCGATGCTGCGTGGCTCTGGCATTGAGTGGGATTTGCGCAAGAAGCAACCCTACGAGGTATACGACCGTCTGGACTTTGACGTTCCGGTGGGTACAAAAGGCGATTCATATGACCGCTATCTGGTTCGGGTAGAAGAAATGCGCCAATCCAATCGCATCATCCAGCAATGTGTAGTCTGGCTGCGCGACAACCCCGGACCAGTAATGTCGCAGAACCATAAATTCACGCCTCCCGCACGCGAATCAATGAAGGAAAACATGGAGGAGTTGATTCATCACTTCAAATTGTTCACTGAAGGAATGCACGTGCCCGCTGGCGAGGCTTACGCTGCCGTCGAGCATCCCAAAGGGGAGTTTGGCATTTACCTCGTTTCCGACGGTGCCAATAAACCTTACCGGTTGAAGATACGCGCGCCGGGCTTTGCCCATATGGCTGCGCTGGACGAAATGGTACGCGGTCATATGATAGCGGATGTGGTGACCATCATCGGTACACACGATATTGTATTTGGCGAGGTAGACCGCTGATGGATACCTCAAAAAATCCAAATTTCATCCCAACTGCGGTGTTGCTAAAAAATTTTCTTGCTTGCATATATGCGCATATGCGGCGCGGCGAAAATTTATTCGCGCCTTGCATTTGGGCGAACTTTGTATTTTTTGAGGCATCCATATAATGTTATCTGAAAAAATTCAGGCCAGGATCAACCGTGAGTTGAAGAAATATCCGACTGATCAGAAACAGTCAGCGGTAATGGCCGCATTGCGTTTCGTGCAAGATGAAAAGGGCTGGATCGCCACCGAGGATATGGCTGATGTTGCCTCCTATCTGAGTATGGCGCAGATAGCGGTATATGAGGTGGCAAGTTTCTATCATATGTACAACCTAAAGCCTATGGGTAAGCACACCATAACAGTGTGTACCAATCTGTCCTGCACCTTGTGCGGGGCCGGGGATACGGTGGCGTATCTGGGATCTAAACTGGGAATCGGTTTTGGCGAGGTGACCAAGGACGGGAAATTCGGTTTGCGCGAGGGCGAGTGCATGGGGGCATGCATAGATGCGCCGCTGTTTGCTATCAACAACAAAAAACTGTGCGGCCGTTTGACCCCAGAAAAAATCGATCAAATACTCGCGGATCTGGATAAGTCATGAGCGGCCCGGTCATATTTACCACAGCGGAGTTCGACCAGCCATGGACGCTGGAAAACTATCTCAAGGTTGGTGGCTACCAGGCGCTGCGTAAAGTGCTAACCGAAAAAATGTCGGCTGATGAGATCATCGCGGAGGTCAAGGCTTCAGCCTTGCGCGGACGTGGCGGTGCTGGATTCCCGACGGGATTGAAGTGGAGTTTCATGCCACGCCAATTTGATGGTGATAAATACATCGTGTGTAACTCGGACGAGGGTGAGCCGGGCACGTGCAAGGATTGGGATATCCTGCGCTATAACCCGCATCTGCTGATCGAGGGTATGGCCATCGCCGCTTACACGATGAATGTCAAGACTGGTTACAACTACGTGCACGGCGAAATATTCGAGGCCTACGAGTGTATGGAAGAGGCTTGCGAACTGGCGCGTGCTGCTGGCTATCTGGGCGACAATATTTTGGGGACGAATTTTTGCTTCGATTTGCACAACCATCTTGGCTATGGTGCGTATATTTGCGGTGAAGAAACTGCATTATTGGAATCTCTGGAAGGCAAGAAAGGCCAGCCTCGGTTCAAGCCCCCGTTCCCGGCCAGCTTTGGCCTGTACGGCAAGCCAACTACCATTAACAATACCGAATCCTTTGCTAGCATTCCCTACATTATCAATCATGGTGGACAAAAATTCCTGGAGTTGGGCAAGCCCAATAACG
>JBAQWL010000224.1:0-3448 GCA_049298895.1 Gallionella sp. | reverse complement strand
ACTCTATCCCGACGAAATCTGCATGGATGGGTTTTTTTCGGCCGTGCTGTTTGTCGGCCAACACAGCACTATAAAACTTGCGCGCGCCTAATTCCATCACCCGCGAACGTAATGCCTCCATGGTATGACCTTCATCAAGGATATCATCCAACACTAACACCACGCGACCGCGCACATTTTCGTGCGGCTCTACCTTCCAGTGCATCGCGCCGCCATGCCGCGCATTACCGTAGCGCGAAACGTGCACGTAATCAAAATCCAGCGGAAAGTCGAGCAGCGGCAACAACTGCCCACTGAACACCACTGCTCCACCCATTATCGGTAATACCAGCGGGTGTGCATCCGCCAGCGCATCGTTGATTTGTTGCGCGACTTTATGCAGCGCCGCCTGCACTTGCTCGGCGGAATACAGCATTTCAGCCTGTTGCAAAATGTCGCGCGCGCGCTGCTTGGATACAGTCATGGGTTATTTCGAACTATTCGTGGGTTTCAAACTGTTCAAATACGTGGCGAATTCGTCGCGCACTTCTGGATGTTTGAGTCCAAGTGCCACCATCGCCTTGAGATAACCCAACTTACAGCCGCAATCGTAACGCGTACCTTTGAAGCGATAGGCGAGCATTTTTTCCTCTTGCATCAATGCGGCGATGCCGTCAGTCAACTGGATCTCGCCACCTGCTCCGGCCTGCACATTTTCAAGATGATGAAAAATGCGCGGTGTGAGTATGTAGCGTCCCACCACCGCAAGCGTCGAGAGTGCATCCTCGGGCTTGGGCTTTTCCACGATGCCGTTCACTTGCTCCAGATCTGTGTCCATGAAAACGCTACTGACTATACCGTACTGGCGTGTCTGGTCACGCGGCACGTTTTGCACACCGAGGATCGAGGACTGATGCTGGCGAAAAATTTCCACCATCTGCTTAATGACGGGTGGCTCGCCATCTATCAGGTCGTCCGCCAGGATCACCGCGAATGGCTCGTCCTGCACCACCGGTTTTGCGCATAGCACCGCGTGTCCCAGTCCCAGCGGCTCGACCTGCCGGATATAGATGCAATTGATGTGGGAGGGAGTCACAGCGCGCACCAGGCGCAGCAACTCTTCCTTACCACGCGTCGCCAACTCGGCTTCCAGCTCATATGCCTTGTCAAAATGATCCTCGATCGCACGCTTGTTGCTTCCGGTAATGAACACCATATCGGTAATGCCTGCCGACACTGCCTCTTCCACCGCAAACTGGATCAGCGGTTTGTCCACGATCGGCATCATTTCTTTCGGACTGACCTTGGTGGCCGGCAGGAAGCGGCTACCCATGCCGGCTACCGGAAAAACGGCCTTAGTTATACGTTTCATTCATTGACGCTCCATTTTAATTTTCAGGAATAAAATATTCCTTGGCGCAACAAAGGCCACTTTTGAAGAAGGCTAATCTGCGAAGCAGGTTAAGCCCATAAGGGCAACCGTAAGCAAAAACAGATTTGGTGATTTTTTCATTTGCTCTCCAATAATGCCAGGAATTGTTGCTCATTCAGTACTGCCACGCCCAGCTCCTGGGCCTTATCCAGCTTGCTGCCCGCTTCGACACCCGCCACCACGTAATCGGTTTTTTTTGACACGCTACTGCCAACCTTCGCACCAAGCGCCTCCAGTTTCTCTTTCGCCTGTTCGCGCGACAGAATATCCAGAGTACCAGTCAACACGAAGGTCTTGCCTGCAAGGGGTAGGCCAGTTGAAACTTGTGGTCGCTGCACGTCCCACTGTACACCGCTAGCACGCAGCTGTTCTATCACTTCACGGTTATGCGCTTCCGCTAAAAAGTCGGCGATACTCTGCGCCACAACCGGACCAACATCGTGCACCTGCTGCAAACTTTCTAAATCGGCAGCAAGCAGATTATCCAGCGAGTCGAAGTGCTGTGCCAAATCTTTTGCGGTTGACTCGCCGACGTTGCGGATACCGAGCGCGAAAATGAAACGCGCCAGCGTGGTGCACTTGCTGTGCTCGATCGCCGCCAACAGATTGACTGCTGATTTCTCACCCATGCGCTCCAGATTGATGACCGCCAGCAAACCCAGCTTGTACAGATCGGCCGGTGTGCTGACGATCTTCCAATCCACCAGTTGCTCGACCAGCTTATCGCCCAAGCCCTCTATGTTCATGGCACGGCGACTAGCAAAATGCAGCAAGGCTTGCTTGCGCTGCGCCGGACAAAACAGGCCACCGGTGCAGCGCCAGTCTGCCTCTCCTTCTTGCTTGGTAACTTTAGAGCCGCACACCGGACACTTTTTTGGCATGACGAATTCACGCGCATCGCTGGGGCGGCGATCCGTCAACACGCGCGCCACTTCTGGAATTACATCGCCGGCACGGCGTACGATAACGGTATCGCCGATGCGCACATCCTTGCGGCGTATTTCATCTTCGTTATGCAGTGTGGCATTGGAAACCGTGGTGCCGCCGACGAACACCGGTTGCAGCTTCGCCACTGGCGTGAGTTTGCCGGTTCGCCCAACCTGAACTTCGATATCACGTACGATAGTGATCTGCTCTTCCGCCGGATATTTATGCGCCATTGCCCAGCGCGGCTCACGCGAAACGAAGCCGAGTTCTGCCTGCAAGGCAAGGCTGTTGACCTTGTACACCACACCGTCGATATCGAATGGCAATGCATCTCGTTTCACGGAAACTCGCTGATGGAACTCAGCCAGCGCTTGCGCGCCGGTTACCACCGCGCGTTCTTCGCACACCGGCAAGCCACATCGCTGCATCGCATCGAGTATGGCGCTATGGGTGGTGGGCATTGGCCAACCTTTTACCTCGCCCAGACCGTAGGCGAAGAACGACAGCGGACGCTGCGCGGCCAGCGCCGGATCGAGTTGGCGGATGCTACCTGCCGCGCCGTTGCGCGGATTCACCAACGTCTGCAGACCTTGCGCGCGCTGCCGTTCGTTATAGCGCTCAAAATCCTTGCGGCTCATGTAGACCTCACCGCGCACCTCCAGCACCTGTGCGTCGCAGCCGTGAAGATGCAAGGGGATGCTATGGATGGTACGCACGTTCTGTGTGACATCCTCTCCGGTCTCGCCGTCGCCACGTGTGGTGGCCTGCACCAACACGCCTCGCTCGTAACGCAGGTTAATGGCAAGGCCGTCGAACTTAAGCTCGCAGGCATACTCGATCTCATCTTCGTTCAAGCGCAACGCTTTACGCACGCGCGTGTCGAAGTTGAACGCACCGCTGGGACCGGTATCGGTCTCGGTGCGAATGGATAACATGGGCACGGCATGACGCACTGGCACAAAGCCATACAGCACCTTGCCGCCGACGCGCTGGGTCGGCGAATCTACGGCCATCAGTTTGGGATTCTGCGCTTCCAGTTCCTGCAATTCGCGGAACAGCCTGTCATATTCCGCATCGGGGATGGAGGGATCATCCAGAACATAGTAGCTG
>JBAQWL010000223.1:0-19593 GCA_049298895.1 Gallionella sp. | reverse complement strand
TCTAATAACTCTGGACTCATCGCCACGAGGTACTCAGCCGCAGGCCAATAAGGGACATTCACGTATCCTTCTTCTTTCGCCGGAACCGGCATTGGATTCGCGGCGGAGTTAAAGTACCCCTCCTTGTCGAGGGCGTTGAACCATTTCAGCCCTTTTGCCTTACGAAAGAAGAATGGGCGCAACTCCTCCTTGTCCTTTATACGTGCAAGCAAGTCGTACTCGTCCGGTGTCAAATCAGCCATCGCCAAGCACCTTATTCATCAACTCCAAATCGTGAGTCAGTGGTGGGCGATTGATCTTGATTTTTGGTGCCCAATCCCGCAGCAGTGTCTCCTGCTGCTTGTAGTTTTCATGATCCCTGACAAAACCGATTACATGCACTCCAAAGGACTTTTCATAGTAACGGTGCAAATTTTCGTAAAGTGGCTGTTGGCTCCTGTAATAGCCCTGCAAGACAAATCTTCGACGATCCGCTGTCGATTTCACCGAACCTCGTCTCAATATGTGTTCAAGAATCTCAGCCTCATCAAGCCCATAACCAATAAAGAGTACCGTCTTGCTGGCAAATAACTCGCCGAGAAAATGTTGAACATTAGGATCGTCATAGTGTTCAAGGTAGTCCTTTGTTGTTACGACCATCGTCTCTGGGTGACTAATTCCCCCATGAAGATGAATTACTGTTCCTGGCTCATCTAAATGTTTGGACAGAAACTCCTTCTTATTACATATTCGCTTGACAGTCTTAGGTGTCTCCGAACCGTCTTTGACGTCAAGATACCGCGGTGTTAACAACTCGTCGTAGTTGGTGGTGACACAGACACAACCAATATCATTGATCGACTTATATATGCTCGTGCCCTCAGACTTACCCTTGAAGTAAATAGTCAGATCGAGTTCTTGTTCACTTTCTGCTGCGATGAGCTTCGCGATAGAGAGCTGTTTCTTTGGTTCTAGGGTTCGCAATTGCTCAAGTTCTGAGAAGTTCAAAAATCTCTTTTTTTGGAGGGAATGAAGTACCTCTTGCGCCAAGGTGCCCCATGATGGAAGCCCCAGCAACGTCGATGCCCCCGCGCCCACAAAGAGTACAAGCTCGCCATTCAGTCCTGCCTGTATGATTTCCTCAGGCAGCTCGGGTATTTCCCTTAGGTCAGGAGCTTTGCTCATAACACAACCCGAATAGAACCGGAAAGGAGGTCGGACATGAGGCCGAGTTTTTGTTGGCGAAGCTTCTCCCTGTTGCGTATTTCCTTTTCAATAATCGTCTGAGTTGTAGTCAGTCGCTCACTAACACGAACTTGTTCGTGAGCATCCGCAATCGGAAATACAAGACTCTTAAACTCCGTTAAAGATACGCGCTCTCGCGTTCCCTCAATTGCTATCTTCTTGAGGGCTTTTCGCCCAAATGGCGAGTTCAATAAAGACGATAGGTAGACTGAGTCAACATTGGGCGTTGGTCGAATTCTGATAACGTCCTGTGTAACAATGGCCTTCTCTGCGAATGGATAAACGCAGCTATCGCAAGGTGGGGCGCCAACCTTTGCGACCAGAACATCACCTTGTCTTACGTTGCAAAATGCCAGTTCGGTGGCCTTTAGTTCCGTAACATGTGCGTTTGACACTCTTTTGAAATACCCAGGCTTGATGTCCTGAACATACAAGACAGGAACCCCGTTAACTTTCAATTCTGAAGTCAGTAGATCACTACCAAAGGGGCCATTGATTATATTTCCTGCTCCCACCAAACCTCGCAACGAATTAACATTCCACTCCTTCGGAATCCAGCCAATCGGCGTCTCTTGATAAAGGTCCGGTGCTTTTTCGCGTGGCGGACGCAATTTGCCATTGGCGGTGACGCCACGGGTAAACAGGTCGTGCATCAACCCTGCCTTGATCTGCTGGTATTTGGCGATGAGGGCTTCGGTTTTTTCGATGGCCGTGTCGATGCCAGTCAGAATGGATGCAATTTTTTGCTGCTCCTTCGTGCTCATAGGAATACGAACAGTGATAGTCGGCACTTTCTTTGTATCCAGATGCAAGACTGTTGATCCAGCTGAGTAAGCAACCATCTTCCTGCGCACATCTTGGAGCATCAGCCGATGAAACAAGAAATCTTTGTCACACCTTTCGGCGATGGGCTCAATTCGCATGCAGTCCATCGACGCAAGTGCTGGTTTGTCACCTCCGAAATCAGGAACCTTCAATGGACTCCCTACAATGTCACCCGCTCTCGTCAGGTCAGTCACAGAAAAGAGAATGTCGCAAGATCGTAAATGATCCGATTTCGTTGAAAAGCCATCGTAGAACTTGATCCCAGCTGGCTCGTAGCCCCCGCCTTTAACAAAGCACTTGATCGTCAGGAATGGATGGCCTGAGTGCTGATCACCATAGTCCTCTGACTTGTAATTGATGCCTTTTCTCTGGGTCGAAATTTGACCTAGAGTGACTGATTGCCATTCAGTCATACCCCAACTCCACCAGAAATTCGCGCAGTTGTTTTCCGACCGCATCGCGCTCCTCCTCGATCACCTTTGCCGTAACCGCGTATTTGTTCCAAAGGTTCTCTATAGCAGCGACACAGGCGTACTGATCTGCACGCAGGTAGATACGATAGCTTTCCAGCAACAGCCGCCCCAGCCGCTCGACGATCACTTGCCGCGCTTCATCGCGGCTGATCTTGGCGCGAGCAGCTTCCACCAGTTCATCCTGCTTTTTCTCGGTGCTGCGGATCGCGGCCTTGAGGGCTTTGGCTTCGTCTTCCAGCGCCTTGTGAGAGGCGAGACGTTTTTCGATGGCGGCGGCTTCGTTCGTCAACGCGGCCCACTCGTCTTTTTGCCCTTCTTTCTTGGCGAGCTTGGCGCGGGTGTTGATGTCCTTGAGTTCGACTTTCAGCGCTTTTACTTCGTCGCTTGGCAGCACACCGGTTTCGTCGCTGTCCTCGAAGTCGTCCTCGTCGGCGGCTGCGAACAGCGCTTGCAGTTCCGCCAGCCGGGCGCGGTGCTGCTCTTGCTCTTGCAGTACTTGCGGGAACTGGCTTTGCAGGATTTCAGCATCGGGAATCAGCTCCGCCCCCCAGCCGCTGGCGGCGATGGATTTTAGATCGGCCTTGAGCTGGTTGACGTAGTTGGCGAACGCGCCACGCACCTGGTAGGGGCTGAGCAGATTCTGGCTTTTGAAAACATCGGCGATGCTCGCCAGCAGGATGCGGCGCAGGGCATACACGTTGCCGGTGTGTGACTGCGGTTTTGTTGTATCTGCGGCGAGTGCTTCCACCAGCGGCAAATTTGCTTGCCACCACTGTTCAAGTTGCGACATGAACGTGGCATGACGTTTTATCAGGCCGGGTTGCTGTGCAACATGTGCGGCGATGGTGCGTTTGTCTTTGAGCGGTGCGGTGAAATCGGCATACATGGAATTCGTAGGTTGGGTTAGCGCAGCGTAACCCAACGTTTTTTCACGTACCTGGTAAACACCCTCTCCCCCAACCGGCTTCGCCCCCCTCGCTTCGCTCTCCCCGCCTGCGGGCGAGGGGAGTAAGCGAGGGGCAAAGCAGCTTTTTTTCAGCCCGGCGTAGTTGTTCCAGTATCGGCTCAGGGCTTCGATTTCCACGGTGGGGATGCCGCCATGCAGATGGGCGCGCACGTCGTGCGGCTCGGGCGGCGGGGCGTTGTCCACATAGCGGCGAATGTTGCAGTTGTAGTCCTCGGCGGCGATGTCTTCTTTCGCCACGAGTTGCGCATAGGCGGGGATGTTTTTGCCCTGCCGGTAGGCGTGGACGATCTTGTCGAGGTCTTCCGGGCGCAAATAATTCTGTGCCTTGCCTTCTCGATATTCGCGGTCGGCGTTGATGAACAGCACATGCTTGCGATCTTTCGCTCCAGCCTTGTTCATCACCAGTATGCAGGCGGGAATGCCGGTGCCGTAGAACAAATTGCTCGGCAGTCCGATGACGGCTTCGAGGTAGCCTTTGTCGATGAAGTATTTGCGTGCCTCGCGTTCTTCTCCGCCGCGAAACAGCACGCCGTGCGGCATGACGGTGGCGAGCTTGCCGTCTGCTTTTAGCACCGCGAGCATGTGCTGCACGAACATGAGATCGGCCTTCTTGCCTTTCTCCGGCATGAACACCGAGAAGCGCCCGGCGAATTTCAATTCTTTCTTGCTGTAGTTCTGACTGAACGGTGGATTGGCCAGCACTCGGTCGAAGCGCTTTAGCTCATTGTTGTCATCCATGTGCGCCGGATTCTTGAGGGTATCTTCCTGTCTGATGTCGGCATGGGCAATGCCATGCAGCAACATGTTCATCTTGCAGATGGACCAGGTGGTGCCTATGCTCTCTTGCCCAGCGAGTAAAAGATCGCGCGGGTTGTGCCCGCACTCTTGCAGGTAATCGCGCGACTGGATCAACATGCCGCCGGAGCCGACAGTCGGGTCATAGACGCTCATGTTGGGCTGCGGGTCAGCGATCTCGACGCATATCCGCACAACTTCCGCCGGGGTGTAGAACTCACCCGATTTCTTGCCTGCTGAATCGGCGAAGAATTTGATCAGCCATTCGTATGCTGCGCCCAACAAGTCGGGAAATTCAAAGTCCTCGTCCCTGAGCGGAATCTTTTCGAAGTTCTGGATAAAGTCGGCAAGGGTGTCATCGCCAAGTGTGCGCTGGCCGATCTTCTTGTTGAAGTTGATGCCGCTGAGCACATCCTGCAGTGCATCGATATTGGCGTCTTCGATGGCGGCCAGCGCTTTGTTCAGTCCGGTGCCGACGTTTTCTTTCAGATGCTTGACCCTGGACCAGTGCGCCGCTTCCGGCACATAGAAATATTTACCCGAGTATTGGTCCGGATGGTCGAGCAGCTTCTTGCTCGCCGCTTCGGTCATGCCCTTGGCCTTGAATTCTTTCTTCAGCTCCTCGCGGCGCTGATCGAACAAATCACTCGCACGCTTGAGGAACAACATGCCGAAGATGTATTCCTTGTATTCGCTGGCATCCATGTTGCCGCGCAGATCGTCGCAAGCGCGCAGCAACAGGCTTTCGAGATGGGAGAGCGTGAGTTTGTGGGTTGACATGAATCAGCCGCCAAAAAGTATCTATGTATTGTTACACACGAAGCGGAAGCAGTGAAATATCAATCGTGCAGGATCACACCCCGAGTGCCGGTTTTAAGTCGAAACTGGTTTCTTACCAATACACTCTATTGGCACTGACCGGAAGTTTACTCCTCAATATTCGTCGCCACAAAGCGGCCATCCGCGATTGTCTCTTGGCTAAATCTGAAAGTTAAATTCAAACGCCAACTGCCAGATCAAGTCACGACTGCCACAGTTAATTTTAAGGCTTGGATCTGGCCGATAGTTATATCCGGCGGGTGGCACGCCCTGCAAAACAATAAAAAAGCCGGACTAGTCCGGCTTTATTGTTTGATGCTGCATCCTTCGACAAGCTGATGTAACTACTAGCCATTCGACTAAGCTGTCAAAAGACGACAGCCAAGTCGCTGGTTATCAGGACGAACGGCTTAGTGTTTATTCAACATCAACCGCAGTCACATCCGCTGGACGATCCATCAGTTCTACCAGCGCCATCGGGGCATTGTCGCCCTTGCGGAAACCGAACTTGAGGATACGCGAGTAGCCGCCATTGCGGGCTGCGTAGCGCGGGCCGAGTTCGTCGAACAGCTTGGTGACGATCTCGCGGTCGCGCAGACGGGCAAATGCCAGACGGCGGTTTGCCAGACTCGGAGTCTTGCCCAGTGTCAGGATAGGCTCCGCTACGCGGCGAAGTTCCTTGGCCTTGGGTAGTGTGGTCTTGATGACTTCGTGACGCAGCAGCGATACCGCCATGTTACGGAACATCGCCAGTCGATGGCTGCTGGTGCGATTGAGTTTTCTTAAACCTAAACGGTGACGCATGATTTGCCTTTCTTGCTACTTGTATTGTTGCGCTGCCTTAAACAGTAGCGGCAGGCCAGTTTTCCAGCTTCATACCCAACGACAGGTTGTGTTCGGCAAGAACCTGCTTGATTTCGTTCAGCGATTTGCGGCCCAGATTCGGCGTACGCAGCAGATCGTTTTCGGTGTGCTGGATCAAATCACCGATGTAATGGATGCTTTGTGCCTTGAGGCAATTGGAAGAGCGTGGAGTCAACTCCAGATCGTCCACCGGGCGCAACAGGATAGGATCTACCTTGGGCGCTTGCACCTTCTCGATAATCGGTTCTGTACCTTCCAGCGCAGCGAATACGGAGAATTGATCTACCAGAATACGCGCCGCATTGCGGATCGCCTCTTCGGGGTCAACCGCGCCATTGGTCTCAATGTGCATCACCAGTTTGTCCAGATCGGTGCGTTGCTCCACACGTGCGCTTTCCACAGCATAGCTCACCCGGCTGACTGGGCTGAACGATGCATCCAACGCGATATGACCAACCGCACGGGTCTCGTTCGGAGCGACGCGCGAAATTGCTGACACGTAGCCGCGACCCTGCTCGACCTTGATCTGCATGTCCAGCTTGCCACCAGCAGTCAGGTGGGCGATCACGTGATCTGGATTGATTATTTCAACATCAGCATTGCCGCTAATATCAGCAGCCGTCACCACACCCTGACCTTCTTTTTTGAGGGTCAGCACCACTTCACGAGTGTTATGCAGGAGCAGTACCACGCCTTTAAGGTTTAGCAAAATATCCACAACATCTTCTTGCACACCGTCAACTGTGGCATATTCATGCAGCACACCAGCCATTCTGACTTCGGTTGGTGCGGCACCCGGCATGGAAGACAGCAAGATACGGCGTAATGCGTTTCCCAACGTGTGGCCATAGCCACGCTCGAAAGGCTCCATCACCACCTTGGCCTGCGTGGCAGAAATTCTCTGTACATCAATGATACGGGGCTTCAAAAAATCATTCTTAGGCATACGTTACTCCGCGTGGATTACTTGGAATACAACTCGACCACGAGATGCTCGTTGATGGTTGCAGGCAGTTCGGCGCGTTGAGGTTTGGCTTTAAATGTCCCCTTGAATGCCTTGGTGTCCATTTCGATCCATTCCGGAAAACCGCGTTGCTCGGCCGCAGCAATTGCAGCCTTGATGCGTAGCTGTGCCTTGGACTTTTCGACCACTTCAACTACGTCACCTGGACGCACTTGATAGGAAGGAATGTTTACGCGCTTGCCATTCACCAGCAAGCCGTTGTGACGTACCACTTGACGTGCCTCAGAGCGCGAAGCACCAAAACCCATTCGGTAGGAAACATTGTCCAGACGGGACTCGAGTATCTGCAGCAAGTTCTCGCCGGTAATGCCTCGCTGGGAGACCGCTTGTTTGTAGGTCAGACGGAATTGTCCCTCAAGCACACCGTAAATACGGCGAACTTTTTGCTTTTCGCGCAATTGACCGCCGTATTCAGACAAGCGGGTGTTTTTCTTTTGTCCGTGCTGGCCGGGCGGATAGGCCCTGCGCTCTACTCCGCACTTATCGGTAAAACATTTCTCGCCCTTCAGAAACAGTTTTTCACCTTCGCGGCGACACTGACGGCATTTTGCATCAAGATTTCTAGCCAAGATTGACTCCCAATTGTTAGATACGACGCTTCTTAGGCGGACGGCAACCGTTGTGCGGCACCGGCGTGATATCGGAAATGCTGGTGATCTTAAACCCAGCTGCGTTCAATGCACGTACTGCAGATTCTCGGCCTGGGCCGGGTCCCTTAATACGCACTTCAATATTTTTGACGCCGCATTCCGCTGCGGACTTACCCACCGTCTCGGCCGCAACCTGTGCAGCAAATGGCGTGCTTTTACGCGAACCTTTAAAGCCGTTCGCGCCACTGGTAGACCAAGCCAAAGTATTGCCTTGCCGATCAGTGATCGTGACGATGGTGTTATTGAATGAAGCGTGTACGTGGGCGATACCTTCGGCAACGTTCTTCTTAACTTTCTTGCGCACTTTCATGCTTGGCTTTACCATTATCTAATATCCCTTAGAGCGTTATAGCAAATTACTTCTTAGCGCCTGCAATCGCCTTGCGTGGACCCTTGCGAGTACGTGCATTGGTACGTGTACGCTGGCCACGGCAGGGCAAACCACGACGATGACGCACGCCACGATAGCAGCCCAAGTCCATCAGGCGTTTGATATTCATTGTCGTTTCACGACGTAGATCACCTTCGACTGCAAACTTAGCAACATGTTCGCGCAGCTTTTCCACTTCTGCGTCAGTCAGGTCTTTCATTTTGGTAGCCGAGTTCACACCAGCCGCCGTGCAAATGGCTAGTGAGCGCGTGCGCCCGATACCGTAAATTGCTGTCAATGCAATCACCGCGTGTTGATGGTTGGGGATATTGACCCCTGCAATACGTGCCATGCAGCTATCCTATCTTTGAAAAATGCTTTGAAAAGCGAAAATTATAAACACAAAACCGTCTTTTCTCAATCAGCCCTGACGTTGTTTATGGCGTGGCTCGATACAGATTACCCGCACCACGCGCTTACGAATAACGATTTTGCAATTACGGCAGATCTTTTTTACCGATGCATGGACTTTCATTTTTCTCTCCTTACCTGTTTTACTGTTTGCTTCGCTATTTGGCGCGGAACACAATGCGCGCCTTACTCAAATCATAGGGTGTCAATTCCACTGTTACCTTGTCGCCGGGCAGAATGCGAATATAGTGCATGCGCATTTTTCCGGAAATATGTCCTAGTACCACATGCCCATTTTCCAGCTTGATTCTGAATGTTGCATTGGGCAACGATTCCTCTACCTCACCCTGCATCTGGATCACATCTTCCTTGGACATTAGCTTGTAAACCCGCCCTTGAAATTTGCTTTCTTCAACAAACCTTCATACTGGTGCGTCATCAAATAAGATTGCACCTGCGTCATGAAATCCATCGTCACCACTACCATAATCAACAGCGATGTGCCCCCAAAATAAAACGGCACGTTCCATTTTACCACCAAGAATTCAGGTAGCAGACAGACCAAGGAGACATACACAGCACCAACCATAGTCAGGCGCAACATGATTTTTTCAACGTAGCGCGCAGTTTGCTCACCGGGACGGATGCCAGGCAAGAATGCACCGCTCTTCTTCAGGTTATCGGCCGTTTCCTTTGGACTGAACACCAGTGCCGTATAAAAGAAACAAAAAAACACGATCGCTCCGGCGTACACCAACACATAGATCGGCTGGCCTGGAGACAGCTTATCGCTGATATCCTTCAACCAACCCATGCCCTGCCCACTACCAAACCAGCCCGCTATCGTCGCGGGGAACAAAATGATGCTTGAAGCAAAGATCGGCGGTATCACGCCGGCCATATTTACCTTCAACGGTAGGTGTGAGCTTTGCCCGGCATATACCTTGTTTCCAACTTGCCGTTTGGCATAATTAACTAGTATTTTGCGTTGGCCGCGCTCAACGAACACCACCAACGCCGTCACGGCAATCGCGCCGAAGAACAACAACAGCACCAACGGTATCGAGAAAGCGCCGGTACGTGCCAACTCCAAAGTACTGCCGATCGCACTCGGTAAACCTGCCGCGATACCTGCAAATATAATCAACGAAATACCATTTCCCAAACCGCGCTCGGTGATTTGCTCGCCCAACCACATCAGAAATATCGTTCCGGTCACCAAAGTAATCACCGAGGTCATTTGGAACATCGTGCCCGGATTCGGTACCAGCCCAGGCTGTGCCTGCAGCGCCACCGAAATACCAAACGCCTGAAACGTTGCCAGCACCAATGTGCCATAGCGGGTGTACTGGGTGATCTTGCGGCGACCAGCTTCGCCTTCCTTTTTTAGCTGTTCAAGATGCGGCACGGCTATCGCCCCCAACTGCATGATGATAGATGCAGAGATATACGGCATGATACCCAGAGCAAAAATACTGAAGCGCGACAACGCTCCGCCTGAGAACATATTGAACATGCCCAAGATGCCGCTCTTTTGCGTGTTAAACAGATCAGCCAATACCTCCGGATCAATGCCAGGCACCGGGATATATGTGCCAATGCGAAACACCACCAACGCACTCAGCAGAAACCATAGGCGGCGGCTTAAATCACCATACTTTCCTTTTGTTGCTCCCTTGGCAGCTGTACTCACTTATTACCCTTACTCAGCAATGCTGCCGCCAGCAGCTTCTATCGCTGTGCGGGCACCCTTGCTTACCAACATACCCTGCAGCTTCACTGCACGGGTGATCTCACCACACAGAATAACCTTCGCTGTCATCGCGCCCGCATGCACGATGCCTGCCTGCTTGAGTGCCAGCAGATCGATGCTGTCGACCGGCAGTTTATGCAAATCGGACAAGCGCACTTGCGCCGTGTCGTTGCGTGTCAGCGAGATAAAGCCGCGCTTGGGCAAACGACGTTGCAGAGGCATTTGACCGCCTTCGAAACCGACCTTGTGAAAGCCGCCGGCACGGGACTTTTGACCCTTGTGACCGCGACCTGCAGTCTTGCCCAAACCGGAACCGATACCGCGACCGACGCGACGCTTGGCATGCTTGGCACCTGGTGCGGGTTGAATTTTATTGAGTTGCATTCTTTATGCCTCGCACTTAACCATGTAAAACACTTTGTTGATCATGCCGCGCACGCAAGGGGTGTCTTCCAGTTGCACGGTGTGGTTGATACGACGCAGACCCAAACCGCGAATGGTATCGCGGTGCGATTGCTTGGTACCGATTAGGCTCCTAATCTGCGTAATCTTAATAGTCTTGGATTTTGCTGTTGTCATAATTTACCCCAGAATCTCTTCCACATTCTTGCCGCGCTTAGCTGCGATTTCGGACGGCGAATTCATTTCTTTCAGGCCATTCAGCGTGGCACGCACCACGTTGTAGGGATTACTTGACCCAATACATTTCGCCAACACATCTCGCACACCAACCGCCTCAAACACTGCACGCATCGCACCACCCGCAACAATACCGGTACCTTCCGAAGCCGGTTGCATCAAGACCTTTGCTGCGCCATGCCTGCCAATCACAGTGTGGTGCAAGGTGCCATTCTTCAAGTTGATTTTGGCCAAGTTACGGCGCGCCTCATCCATCGCCTTTTGTACAGCAACTGGGACCTCCTTTGACTTACCTTTGCCCATTGCCACCCGTCCATCCCCATCACCCACTACGGTGAGAGCAGCGAAGCCCATAATACGTCCACCCTTGACCACCTTGGTGACACGATTCACGGAGATCATTTTTTCGATCAGGCCGTCATCACGCTTTTCCTGTTGCTGCATTTTTCCTATTGGCTTAGCCATTGCTCAACTCCAATTAAAACTGCAGACCATGTTCACGCGCGGCATCAGCCAGCGCTTTAACACGACCATGATATCGATTACCGGAACGGTCAAACGCTACCTTGTCAATACCGACACTCTTCGCCTTTTCGGCGATACGCTTACCCACTATAGTTGCAGCAGCTTTGTTACCGCCATTTGCTAATGCCTTGCGAACTTCAGTTTCGATGCTGGACGCACTCGCCAGCACTTTGTCGCCACTAGCTGAAATAACTTGGGCATAAATGTGCAAATTCGTGCGGCTTATTGCCAAACGAACCGATTTTTTTTCGGCAATGCGAGCACGGGTTTTGCGTGCTCTGCGCTGACGCGCTTCTTTCTTAATCAACATATCCGCCTCAATTATTTCTTTTTGGTTTCCTTGATAATCACCACTTCGTCGCTGTAGCGCACACCCTTGCCTTTGTATGGCTCAGGCTCGCGGAAGGCACGAATTTCTGCGGCTACCTGTCCGATTTGCTGTTTGCTGGCTCCCTTCAGCACAATTTCGGTTTGTGTCGGTGTTTCGACCTTCACGCCCGCTGGCAACTTGTAAGAAACCGGGTGGGAATAGCCCAATGTCAAGTTCAAGGTATCACCGGCTGCCTGTGCACGATATCCGACACCAACCAAAGTCAGCTTGCGCTCAAAGCCCTTACTCACACCGCGCACCATGTTCGCCAACAACGCGCGGACGGTCCCAGACATCGCATTAGCTTGCATGGAATCGTTTTGCGCTGTGCACAACAGGCTGTCGCCCTCACGGACCACGCTCACATCACCAGACAAAGCTTGCTTCAAGGTACCCATCGGGCCCTTTATCGAAATTTCACCCGTGGCCAGCGCTACTTCAACACCGCTAGGCACTAGGACAGGATTTTTGGCAACTCTAGACATAATTACCTCACTACGCGACGACGCACAGCACTTCACCGCCAATGCCATTGGCGCGCGCTTTACGGTCGGTCATCAAACCCTTGGAAGTGGAAACGATGGCGATACCCAATCCGTTCATCACCTTGGGAATGTCATCGGAACCCTTGTAAATTCGTAGCCCCGGACGGCTGATACGCTGGATCTTTTCGATCACCGGGCGGCCGCTGTAATATTTCAGTCCAATCTCCAGGGTGGATTTACCGCCCTCTCCCGATATGACACTAAAGCCATCCACATAACCTTCATCTTTAAGTAGCTCGGCGATCGCAACTTTTAATTTAGACGATGGCATTGCTACTATTGTTTTTTCCGCAAGCTGCGCATTGCGTATGCGCGTCAACATGTCGGAGATTGGGTCACTCATACTCATATATTATTTCTCCTACCAGCTGGCCTTGACGATGCCGGGAATTTCACCACGCATCGCGAATTCACGCACTTTGATACGTCCCAATCCAAATTTTTTGTAAGTGCCGCGTGGGCGACCCGTTAACGCACAACGATTGCGCAGGCGCACCGGACTTGAGTTTCGCGGCAACGCCTGCAACTTCAATCGGGCCTCGGCACGCTCTTCATCGCTTAATTTGATGTTTTCAATTGCACCTATCAGCAAAGCACGCTTAGCCGCAAATTTCGCCACCATTACACGACGTTTCTGTTCACGGTTGATTACTGCCATCTTAGCCATTAGTTATCCCTTATTTCTTGAGTGGGAGTTTGAATGCCGTCAGAAGCGCTTTGGCTTCTTCGTCAGTCTTCGCCGAGGTGGTAATGGTGATGTTCATACCACGCAGCGCATCAATTTTTTCATATTCTATTTCCGGAAATATAATCTGTTCTTTGACGCCCATGTTGTAGTTGCCTCGACCATCGAAAGATTTTCCAGAAATGCCACGAAAATCGCGAATCCGTGGGATCGCAACCGAAATCAGGCGATCCAGGAATTCATACATACGATCCTTGCGCAAAGTCACCTTGCAACCGACCGGATAGCCCTCACGAATCTTGAACCCCGCAATCGACTTCTTGGACATCGTGACAACCGGCTTTTGACCAGCAATCTTTTGCATATCGCCAACTGCAAACTCCATCACCTTTTTGTCCGCTACCGCCTCACCGACACCCATATTCAAGGTGATCTTTTCGATGCGCGGCACTTCCATGATGGACTTGTATCCAAACTGCTTCATCAGGTCAATAGCGACCTTGTCTTTGTAAAACTCATACAAACGAGCCATGCTTTCTTACCCCTTAAGCGTCAATCATTTCGCCGTTGGACTTGTACACACGAACCTTGCGCCCATCCCCCAGCTCCTTAATTCCGACACGATCGCCCTTCTTGGCAGCCGAGTTGTAAATCGCCACATTTGAAACGTGGATCGGTATTTCTTTTTCAACGATACCGCCAGTCATACCTTTTGCCGGGTTGGGCTTTTGGTGTTTCTTGACCTTATTGATACCGCCTACCAGCAGGTATTCCCCCAGCACGCGCTGCACACTGCCGCGAACGCCCTTGTCTTTGCCGGTAATGACGATGACATCATCGTTCTTCTTAATTTTGCGCATGATTTTCCTTGACTCGATTCGATTCGTCTCTGCTTAGGTAACTTCAGGGTTTACAGCACCTCAGGTGCCAGCGAAACGATCTTCATGAATTTTTCGGTGCGCAACTCACGTGTCACCGGCCCGAAGATACGCGTGCCAATCGGCTCCAGCTTAGCATTCAACAATACAGCTGCATTGCCATCGAACTTGATCAGAGAACCATCGCTACGGCGTACACCCTTGGCTGTGCGAACCACCACAGCGCTGTATACCTCACCCTTCTTTACGCGGCCACGTGGAGCAGCATCCCTGATGCTGACCTTAATGACATCACCTACTGAAGCATAACGGCGCTTGGAACCGCCTAATACTTTGATGCACATCACGGAACGCGCGCCGGTGTTGTCGGCCACATCTAGAACAGACTGCATTTGTATCATTATTTAATCTCCAACTTGTTCCGCCCACGGCGGCCAGTTTTGGAACCCGTTCGGGTTAGGTCGCCAAAAGCGGCGATGAAACGAAGCCGCACATTATATGCGAATTCAGAAAAGACGCAAGCAAAAACTCCACATTCTAAATTAAATTGCTAAATCGCAACCGCCTTTTCCAGCAACCTGGCAACGCGCCAGCTCTTGGTTTTCGCAATCGGACGACACTCTTCAATCGTTACCACATCGCCCTGATGATACTCATTGGTCTCATCGTGCGCGTGGTACTTTTTGGAGACGCGGATAATCTTGCCCAGCAACGGGTGCTTTACTTTACGCTCAACCAGCACCGTTACGGTCTTGTCCATCTTGTCACTGGTCACAGTACCGGTCAGGGTACGTTTCATACTGGAATCGCTCATTGCTGGACATCCTTCTCTGTCAACACCGTCTTAACGCGTGCAATATCGTGGCGCACCCTACGCAATTCGCTGGTATTGGTCAGTTGTTGGGTTGCAACCTGCATGCGTATGCCAAACTGAGCCTTGGTCAAGGACATCAACTCGGTTTTCAGATCCGCTACGGACTTGGCTTTCAGTTCACTAGCTTTCATGTTATGTACCTACCTGTCTGACAACAAAAGTGGTGGCCAACGGCAACTTTGCCGAAGCCAGCAAAAACGCTTCGCGGGCCAGGATCTCGCTCACGCCATCCATTTCGTACAGCATCTTCCCCGGCTGTATTTCCGCAACGTAGTACTCTGGATTACCTTTACCATTACCCATCCGGACTTCAGCCGGCTTTTTGGAGATCGGCTTATCCGGGAAAATGCGTATCCAGATACGTCCACCGCGCTTGATGTGGCGGGTCATGGCACGGCGCGCCGCTTCGATCTGACGCGCAGTCAAACGACCTCGCGCAACTGCCTTCAGGCCAAAATCACCGAAACTCACTTTGTTGCCACGGGTAGCGATGCCGGTATTCCGGCCTTTCTGTTCCTTGCGGTACTTTCTTCTAGCTGGCTGTAGCATGTTTTGCTCCCGACTTCCTTACTTTCTTTTCCGGTTCAGCGGCGACCGAGGTGGTGACTTCCTGATCCGTAATCTCGCCCTTAAACACCCAAACCTTCACACCGATGACACCGTAAGTGGTTTTCGCCTCGGCCGTTCCGTAGTCGATATCGGCACGCAAAGTATGCAATGGCACGCGACCTTCGCGGTACCACTCGGTGCGGGCGATTTCAATACCGTTCAAGCGGCCGGCGCTCATGATCTTGATGCCCTGCGCGCCGAGGCGCATCGCATTTTGCATCGCGCGCTTCATCGCACGACGGAACATGATGCGCTTTTCCAACTGCGCCGTGATGCTTTCAGCGATAAGCTGCGCATCGATTTCCGGCTTGCGCACTTCTTCGATCGCCACATCGACAGATTGAAGCCCCATACGCTTGCGCAATTCTGCGCGCAACGATTCGATGTCCTCGCCCTTCTTGCCGATCACCATGCCAGGACGCGCGGTGTAAATCGTCACCTTGGCATTCTTGGCCGGACGCTCGATGATCACCTTGGAAACGCCGGCAGCAGCCAACTTCTTCTTCAGGTAGGCTCGAATTTCAATATCCTTGAGCAACAAGTCAGCGAAATTTTTGCTGTTGGCATACCACTTTGAATCCCAGTTTTTACGAACGCATAACCGAAAACCGGTTGGATGAATTTTCTGTCCCATGATTTACCCTTAGCTCCCGACACTGACTGTGATGTGGCAAGTCTGCTTTTCCAGACGATTGCCTTGGCCTTTGGCACGTGCCGAGAACCCCCTGCCCGATGCCGCCTTGTCGACATAAATGACCTTCACTTTCAGCTCGTCTATGTCCGCCCCGTCGTTATGCTCGGCGTTGGCTATTGCCGACTCCAGCGCTTTCTTGATGATGACTGCAGCCTTCTTCGGGCTGAAGTTCAAGATATTGAGTGCTTGCGCAACCGGCAATCCGCGAATCTGATCGGCAACCAAGCGGCCTTTCTGCGCGGAAAGATGAATTTTTCGTGCAACTGCAGTAGTCGTAATCATCATGCCCCCGGTTTCTTGACCACTGCTTTTCTATCAGCAGAATGGCCCTTGAAGGTGCGCGTCAGAGAAAACTCACCCAGCTTGTGGCCCACCATGTTTTCGGATATATACACCGGAATATGTTGCTTGCCGTTGTGTACTGCTATTGTCAGGCCAACGAATTCGGGCAACACCGTGGAGCGGCGCGACCAGGTTTTCACCGGGCGCTTATCATTCGTTGCACGCACTGTCTCAACCTTTTTGAGCAAGTGAGCGTCAACAAAAGGACCTTTTTTAATCGAACGTGCCATATATACCTCTACCCCTTAAACCTGAAAGCGACGGCGCACGATCATGCCGGTTGTGCGCTTGTTGCGACGTGTGCGGAAGCCCTTGGCCGGCACACCCCATGGGCTGACAGGATGACGCCCTGCAGCAGTTTTACCTTCACCACCACCGTGCGGGTGGTCCACCGGGTTCATCACCACACCGCGTACGGTCGGACGAACACCGCGCCAACGCATTGCTCCGGCCTTACCGATCGAGCGCAAGCTGTGTTCAGAATTACCCACTTCGCCCAAAGTCGCCTTGCAATCGATGTGCACTTTGCGAATCTCACCGGAGCGCAGACGCAATTGCGCATAACTACCCTCGCGCGCCAATAACTGGACTGAAGTACCTGCTGAACGCGCCAGCTGCGCTCCCTTGCCCGGCAGCATTTCGATGCAGTGTATGGTGGAACCGACTGGGATGTTACGTAGCGGCATGGCGTTCCCCGCCTTGATCGGCGCTTCTGAACCACTCACCAGAGTCGCCCCCGCTGCCACACCCTTGGGCGCGATGATGTAACGACGCTCACCATCGGCATAGCACAATAGAGCCAGGTTGGCACTGCGATTAGGATCGTATTCCAAGCGCTCAACCGTGGCTGGAATACCATCCTTGGTGCGCTTGAAATCGACCAGGCGGTAGTGCTGCTTGTGGCCACCACCCATATGACGGGTAGTAATATGACCATTATTGTTACGGCCTGCGGTCCTGGTCTGTTTTTCCAGAAGAGAAGCGACCGGCTTCCCCTTGTGGAGATCAGGGTTGACCAAGCGCACTACAGCGCGCTGCCCAGGTGTTGTTGGTTTTAGTTTAATCAATGCCATGATGATTATCCTTGCTCACTTGCAGCAAAATTGATTTCCTGACCGGCGGCCAAACACACATATGCCTTTTTCCAGTCATTACGACGACCGATGACCCGACCGCTGCGCTTGACCTTGCCTTTGACGCAGACGACTTGCACGCTATTCACGTTCACCTTGAACATCATTTCAACAGCGGCCTTGATCTCGGACTTGGTCGCATCCGTGACGACACGGAAAACGACCTGTTCGTTCTTGTCGGCAACGTGGGTTGCTTTCTCGGAAATTTGCGGCGCCAGCAGTACTTTCATCAAACGTTCATGGCTAAATTGTTGGGTACTCATGTGAACATCTCCTCAATTTTAGCCACCGCATTGCGCGTCACCATCACGTTCGGAAAACGCACCAGGCTGATCGGGTCGGCTTGATTTGCTTCCAGCACCAGCACGTTGGCCATGTTGCGCGAGGAAAGATAAAGATTCTCGTCGATGCTGTCGGTGATGATCAGCAAACGGAACTGGTTGGTATCCACACCCAGACCCTTGATTTTTTCCGCCAATTGCTTTGTCTTTGGAGAATCAACGACCAGATCATCAACTACCACCAGACGGTTTTCGCTAACCAGCTTCGACAAGATTGCGGCATAACCTGCTCGATACATCTTACGATTGATCTTTTGGGTGTAGTTCTCTTCGCCGGTATTCGGGAAAATTTTACCGCCTCCGCGCCACAGCGGGCTGGATGCCATACCGGCACGCGCACGGCCGGTACCCTTTTGTGCAAATGGCTTGCGGGTACTCTTGGCGATTTCGCTTCGGCCCTTTTGCTTGCTGTTTCCAGCACGCGCATTCGCTTGATAGGCAGTAACCAACTGATGCACCAGATCCTCGCAGTATTCGCGACCGAACAACTCGTCGGAGGCGCTCATCTTAGTGGTCGCCTGACCCTTATCGTTTATGACATTGAGTTCCATTACGCACCTGCCTTCACTGCGGGACGCACGATAATGCTGCTGTTGGTGCAACCTGGAACGGCACCCTTGACCAGCAACAACTGGCGCGCAACATCAACGCGCACAATTTGTAGATTTTGCACGGTTCTTTGCACATCACCCAGATGGCCGGTCATACGCTTGCCGGGGAACACACGTCCCGGATCCTGCGCCATACCGATTGAACCCGGTACGTTATGCGACTTGGAGTTACCGTGAGAGGCACGGCCCGATTTGAAATGGTGACGCTTGATGGTACCGGCGTAACCCTTACCTTTGGTTACACCTGTCACATCAACGAGTTGACCCACCTGAAATATCTCGACGCTGACCATGGAACCTGCTTGCAGGCCAGCCAGTTGTTCAGGGGTTACAGTGAATTCCTTCAGTGCACTCCCCGCTTCCACACCCGCCTTGGCGTAATGTCCGGCGGCAGCCTTACTGACGCGACCAGGACGGCGTACACCGTGTGCCAATTGCACAGCGGTATAACCATCGGTATCAGTGGATTTAACCTGAGTGACACGATTATTGGACAACTCCAGCACAGTCACCGGCAACGAAGAACCGTCATCAGTAAACACGCGGGTCATGCCAATCTTGCGACCGACAAGTCCTAAGCTCATATTTATTTCCTCTTGTTAAGGGGCCAACTTCAATTGGTTAGCCGATTTTCACAACCTGGCGCAACTCTTCTGCAACAAACAACAATTACTGCAACTTGATTTCCACATCTACGCCCGCCGGCAGATCCAACTTCATCAGCGCGTCTACAGTCTTATCGGTAGGGTCAACGATGTCCATCAAACGTAAATGGGTGCGGATCTCAAACTGATCGCGCGAAGTCTTATTGACATGCGGTGAACGCAACACATCGAAGCGCTCTATTCTGGTTGGCAGCGGCACCGGGCCGTTTACTACCGCGCCGGTACGTTTAGCCGTGTCTACTATTTGCGCAGCCGATTGATCGATCAATCGATAATCAAATGCTTTGAGGCGAATGCGGATTTTTTGGCTTTGCATAATTTTCTCTTGCATTTACGCGGCAATGCCGCTAATTAAAGAACGAATCGCGCGGTGCATAAACAGTCACCGACCACGCGAGGGCGCGCATTGTAGCCTTACTCGATAATCTTTGCAACCACACCGGCGCCGACGGTACGGCCGCCTTCACGGATCGCGAAACGCAGACCCTCTTCCATCGCGATCGGGTT